>CAXPUI010000113.1:0-12583 GCA_964220205.1 Candidatus Allofontibacter communis
AAGTTCCCGGCAGGCCTGGACAACCCATTGGCGGACCTGTCGGTTACCGGGCAGATAGGACTTGATCAAGTGGGTACGGTATTTCTTCTTGTAGCGTTCGAGTACAGCATAAACCTGATCATAAGACTGGAAGTTGTTAAAAAAGAAGACGCCTCGCCCGGTGGAAAAAATCCTGGGCCCGACCATCTCGCCGGTAGCCACAGCATCGCTGTAGACGAAAATATCGTCGGTCGTTGACTGGGGGTCGCGGATGGCTGTTACACCATAAGCGAGGTTGGCGTAAGCGTTGTGATCCTCAAGGTCCAGTACCGAAACCTTTGTTCGCCAGTGGGCGTGCACATCGACCACACCGGGCATGATGGTTTTGTCCTGCACATCGATGATGGTGGCTGTTGCCGGAATGTCCAAGGTGCCGTGCTCGCCGACTGCCTGTATACGGTTACCATCTATCAGGATGTCGCCGCTGCTGATGACCTTGGCGCCATCCATGGTAATAATGCGGGCGCCCTTCAGCACCACAGTGCCGCTGGGTGTATGGCGGGGCTGCTGCACCAATGCATCAACTTCGTGTACTGCACCCGTATCGATGGCCTTACGATAAAGCGTATTGCCTGCAGACCAGGACAGGGTTGTCGAATCCGCCCAGGAAAAATGGTCGGCGCCGAGGGTGGTGACCCTGGTGTAGGCGCTCTTTGTGTTTTTGCTTTCCGGCGCATAAACATTGATCGTGGGTTGATCAATGGGTAGCGAGGACATATCGATCAGGTACAACTGATTGGCAACGGCTGCAAGCGCACGGTCGCCGTTGGGGCTTAACAAAACATCACTGGCCGTGGCGGGGAAAGCCGTTGCACTTGCGGATCCCATTACGCGAAGGATGGTAACCCGATCGCTGCCATCCAGCTTCCGTGAGCTCAAGCCCAGCGCAGGGGAATAGGCATAAAACCGTTGTCCGTCTTCAGTGAAATGCACTCTGGTGGTACCGGCCGCCGGTGAAACAGTGACGGCTTTGCCGCCGATACTGGCAAGCCTGACAATCTGCTCAGCCTGCGCCAGTGGGCCAGGTGCATTGGCCAAGCGCACACCTTTCGGTGCTCGGGTGGCGAAAATCCATTTGCCGTCGGGGGACCAGACCGGGTCACGGTAGTAGGCATCGTCTGCGGTAAGCTTTGTAGCTGGCCGACTGCCATCGGTGGGGACTTTCCAGATAGCGCCACCGTCGGCCGCACTCCAGGTGACATAGGCCAGCCAGTTTCCATCTGCTGACCATGCAGGGTGAAATTCTCCAAAGTCGTCTCTCGTGGTCAGTTTGACGGGTACCTGATCGGTAATCGCCACTCTATAGAGGCGGCCAAAAGCGGAGAATGCGTATTGCGAGCCGTCGGGCGAGATAACAGCCCCCTTGGCTAACTTTGCTGTTACCGGCCCCTGGTTGATGTTGGCCGTGGTGGTAACTCTGGGTTCAATTTCTATTTGTACGTTGGCCTTGAACGGGATGTCGCTTACCCGGCTGTCACTCAAGTTCACGCGACGGATCCTACCGTCGTAAGCAATGATCAATGAATCGTTGCCTGGAGTGAAAGCGAAGCCCGGCAGCAGGTCTCGTGATGCCCAGGATTCCAATGCATTGAAGCCGATATCCTGCAGCAACCAACGGTCTTCGCCAGACTCCATATTTCGCAGTCGTAGTCCCGTCGTATTGTCGTTCACAACTCCATAGGCTAACCATTTACTGTCTCTCGATAGTTGCGGTTTGAATGCGGGGGTGCTGTGAGTGCTGACCAAATCGGTACGGCCGCTTTGCAGATTGACCTTCATGATTTCAGCGCGGGGACCTGTGATTTGGGGATACTGTCGCGGGGTAGCAGCAGTAAAGAAGAGTTCATGGCTTCTTGCTGAGTGTTGTGGTCCGTAGGCTCCCGGTGGAAAGGTCGAAACCAGCATGGACCCACGGCCCATATTGGGTGTGCTGATCTTGATCGGCTCACTGCCATCAACAGGGTACGCCCAGAGTGCGACATTGCCGGTCATGCTGCGTCGGCTTGGTAATTGAGAAACGTAAACGGTTTGCCCGTCACTGGACCAGTCCGGGGAAATCAATTCGCCGTCAGTGCGCATGCTGAGTTGTCTGACGTCGCTGCCATCAGCGTTGGCGAGCCACAAGTTGTCTTCGCCACTACGATCACTGACGAACACCAGGGTTGTGCCATCGGGTGACAAGCGAGGCTGTGAAGCGAAGCCCGGGCCGCTGATGATCGGCCTGGCGGTGCCGCCATCGATGGGCAGTTCATAGATGTCACCCAGAAGTTCAAACACCAGGTATTCACCGTTTGGGGCAACGTCCAGTGATATCCAGCTACCTTCATCGGTCTCAAAGGTAATGGTGTTCGGGGGTGTGTTGGCGGATGTCGATGGTGGCTGAGTGCAAGCGGCTACGCTCAAAAATAATGTCAGGCACAGGGTGAGCGATCGCATCCTCATGGGCTGCTGCCGTAGACCTTTTCAACGGTGTCCAATACCCGATTAACGTTACCTTTGAAGTGGTAATTGCAGAGGGATACCATAATTTCATTGGTTTCCTGGATTCGGAAGGGGGTAGAGACAAAGCCGACAAAGCCTCCGGGATGACCGAAGAGCGTTTTGTTGCCCCGTTCCAGATACATATTGCCGAAGGCGTACTCAATGGGCCACGTCCGATAAACGGCGGATGATTCGGTGTAGGTGGCTGGTGTGGTTAGCAGGCTCATCAGTTCATTCCCGCCTGGGAGTTGGTTGTCAGCGAAGTTGTTGTACCAGATCACCAGGTCTTCGATCGTTGAGAACACACCGCCATCGCCGACCACTTCGAAGTTGGTGTTGTGTTTCTGCCACCGCCCATCGATTTTTGAGTATCCATCTGCTCGGTTTTTAATCAGCTCTCGATGGTTATCGTGAAAGTGCGTGTTGTCCATGCCCAGGGGGCCAAAGATATTCTGCTGTGCAAACTCCCGCATGGTCAGGCCGCTGACGGCTTCGACGACCTGCGCTAACAACAGGTAGGCTGAATTACTATAGGCGTATCGGCTCCCAGGTTCGAAGTCGAGGCGGTTCATTCGATAGAGGTATTCCAGGGCTTTTTCGCTGGGATAAAAATTGCCGTCTTCGTCACCGTAAACGGCCGATACAATGGGAAAATAATCCTGGATGCCGCTACTGTGGTTGATCATCTGTCGGATAGTGACGGTCGTGCCGTAGTCGGGTAAATCAGGCAGTACAGTATGGATGTCGGCGTCAAGATCCAGCTTTTCCTGCAGGTACAACATCGCGATGCTGGCGGCAACAAATTGCTTACTGGTCGAACCGGTACGGAAAATGGTGTTTGAGTCTATGGCAATAGCGTGCTCGAGGTTGGCCATCCCAAACTGGCGCCGGAAGAGCAGTTTGCCGTCGCGCGCCCAGCCAACTGAACAGCCTGGCCCGTCATGACGGTCAAGATCGCTGTAGTGTGCCTCGATCGCTTGCGAGATGACCGATGAGCTGGCGGGTTCCGCAATTGCAGTACCAGCGGATACTGCTAAGGGTAGCGCCAATAGCGGCGCGATGAGGATTTTCAGCATGATGGTTGATCCTTGGTACTCACCTTAAGATTTCAAGCAGCTCTATTTCAGTAACCAATGTCTCGTTCGGTCCAATAGGTCCGGATCCATCCTCTCCATACCCCAGGTGGGGCGGGGCATAGAACATCCACTTGGCGCCTTCCTTCATCATCAATAATACTTCTTTCATCGCTGGCCGAACTTTACCCACGGGAAAGTCCGCGGGTTTGCCACGCTTATACGAACTGTCAAATTCGTTACCATTCAGCAGGGTGCCACGATAGTGGACCTTCGCAGTATCGGTTGCGATGGGTCGCTCGCCGGTCCCTGGTCTCAGGATCTTGTAGAGCAGGCCGCTATCGGTGGAGATTACGTCCGGTTCTAAGGCCTTTGCCGCTAAAAATGCGCTGCCCTCAGCCAGGTTTTTTTCCGAAAGCGCCGCCCAGCGGGCCTCAAAACTGGCGATGATTTCCCGCTTCCGCGTGAGAATGCGCATGTATTCAGACGATGACAGATGGGGTTGTATGCCAGTCTGTTCGTCGCGAATTGCCTGGGCGACCATCTCAGGGTCCAGCGTAAATCCCTGCTTTGAGCGCAGCTCATACAGGTCCAGACCAAGCAGGTAACTCAGTTTCTGGTTATCGCTTGCGTGATTAAGATCGATCGATGTTTGCGTGGTCTCTGAATCCGCGATTGTCGCTTGAGCCAATAGTAAGGCACCGAGGCAGACGGTTCTGAATAGCATGGGCGGCCTTGAAGGTCGAAATGGATAATATGTTATCCCCGCGATTAGGGCGAATCAATCCTGTCGATGGCGACTAAGCGGTTTATGCCGGTGGCGTACAGGCGCTGACAATGACACAGTCGACATCGCCGATGTTGCGCATCTTGTGTTCCAGGTGAGAGGGAAACAGGTAGCCTTCATTGGGTTTGAGTATTCGTGTGCGGCCTTTGACAGTGATCTCGATCTCCCCCTCAATAACGAATCCGCCTTCCTCACCTGACCGACAACGGTACGGAGTGCTGGCAGTTTCCGCGCCAGGTGGGTAGCGTTCGAGCAGGATTTGCAGGGGTAAACCGTTTAGGTTCTGGCCTATCTGCAAGAGAGAAACGCCGCCTGACCCGACTTCCAGGAGATCTTCTCTAGAGTAAAAAAACTCGATTTCTCCCTCTTGGCGTTCAGAAAAAAAGTCAGACAGTGTCATGGGAATGCTGTCCAGGATCTGCCGGAGAGTGCCTATTGATGGGCTGATCTTGTTACGCTCAATGAATGAGACCGTGCCGTGGGTCAGGCCGGCTTTTTCTGCAAGTTGCCTTTGAGACAGTCCGAAGCGCTTGCGCAACGCCTTCAGCTTTTCGCCGACATCTTTAGAGGATTGCGTGTCCATATAGTTGCGACCAGTTGTGAAAGACTGGTTAATATATTAACCTTTCGCCGTGGATAATATATTATCCATTTGCGCCAGCATCGTCTGGCTTCTAAACAGCGCAATATCAACTTAGATAGTAGGCTAAACAAAAAATGAAGAAAACAGCTTTCCAAAGACTGCAGATGATTGCAGTCACTGCAGCGGTGCTAGCGAGTTCCCAGGTCTACGCAGCCGATTCCGGTGCGATAGAGGAGATTGTTGTAACGGCCCAAAAACGTGAACAAAACGTACTGGACATTCCTTTTGCCATATCGACATTTGGTGAGGACGAAATCAAAGCAAGAGGCGCAGCTGATATCAAGGATATGCAATATGCTATTCCTGGCCTATCGATCACCAATAACTTACCCGGGCAGGATCGTGTCCAAATCAGGGGCGCGTCTTCAGATGTTGGTATTGGGCTGCCGACGGTGGGGCGGTACCTGGACGAAGTAAGTGTCAGTAGTGACGCAATTCAAAGAGCCCTGGATGTCCCTTTGCTGGATATCCAGAGAGTGGAGGTATTGCGTGGGCCGCAGGGCACTTTATATGGCGCTGGTTCGATTGGCGGTACCATCAGATTTATCTCTGGCGCGCCAGATCTAGACGAAGTTAGTGGCAGTCTCGGTGTTGGACTCAATAGTGTCGATGATGGCGGCGACGGCTTTGAGGTGAATGGCGTCTTCAATCTGCCGCTCATAGAGAACAAGCTGGCTTTGCGCGTCGCTGCATCCAGTGAGGATATAGCGGGCTGGATTGATAACACTGCGACCGGCAAATCCGATATTAATGAAGCCGAACGTGATTTCCTGCGGGCTAAGCTTTTATTCCAGCCCAGTGAAAACTTTAGTGCTTCACTAATGTGGATGCATTACGAGTTCGACCAGGACAACAACAATCATGAGCTTAGTGAAAGTGGTTTTGATCTGCTGAATGTTGACAACCGGGGTGCAACCAGTGAGCGGGCTGTAACCACACCGTTCGAAACACCTGTTTCGGATGAGTGGGACCTGGTAAATCTGATACTGAATTATGAAACGGATGCGATGACGATTGTTAGTTCGACAGGCTACCTTGACCGCAGCATCGACTTTAAGACCGAAACGGTTAACGCCTTCTTTCCTCCAGGTTTATATGGTTCTTTCGAAATTGAAGATCGTGAATCTGAACAATTCACACAAGAAATTCGACTGAGCTCCAATTGGGATAAGTCATTCAACTATACGGTCGGCGCTTATTATCGAAAAACCGATACGTCAGAGACGCAAACCCTGAGCTTCCCTGCTGTTTTCCCATTTCCGCCAACGGTTACCACGGGTACTTCACCGGTTGATTCTGAGTCTTACGCATTTTTTGGTGAACTTAGCTATGACGTTTCCGACCGGGTAACAGCTTCCTTTGGTCTGCGCTACTTTGATGAAGATCAGGAGCCTTCGATTTTCCTGCTGGGCGGACCAGCGCCTTTGGACATCAGCCCTGAGGATCAATCATTTGATGCGGTGACAGCACGCGTGAATGTGCTTTGGCGGGTGTCCGAAACTGCTTCTATGTACGCCACTGTTTCCGAGGGATTTCGCAGCGGTGGTATTAATGGGTTTGGCTCATCAATTCCGAGCTTTGAGCCTGAAGAGGCCATTATCTATGAGATTGGCGGGCGGGGTGAGTTCTTTGACGGACGTGTTTATGTCGACGGTGCAATCTATTACACGGACTACGACGATGTGCAGGTGGCGATAGTCGAAGCAGGACGGGCCAGAACGACCAATGTCGATTCGGCTTCGGGCACAGGGGTAGATCTAGCTGTTCGCGTAAATCTGACGGACGCACTTACGTTCAACATGACAGCCGGTTACGTCGGTCGTGAATATGACAAGGTCGATATCACTGCGCCTGCGAATGTCGCTGAAGGTGATGATTCTCAATACACACCCGAGCATACAGCTTCTGCCTCGTTGGCTTACGACTTTGACTGGAACAGCAGCCTGGCAGGAATGGCTAGACTCGATGTGTCGCATGCTGATGGGTTTTCCGTTTATCTGCGGACCTTTCCCCTGCAACCCGTTCTCGACACAGATTCGTTGACTTACTTGAGCTTCCGGGTTGGTGCCAGCACCGATAAATGGCAACTTGTGTTGAGTGCAGATAACCTGCTGGATGAAGATGACCAGGTGTTCCCGGGCGGCGCTTTCGCGCTGGATACCTATCCACGACCGCGCACTGTATCTGTCAAGATGGACTATTACTTTTGAGCGGGTAGCAGCATAGGCTGATAGATGCTTATGGAGAAAGTGAACTGGCTTAGATTTGTGATTCTTGTGGTCTGCTTTCTAAGCATAGTGGTGACTGGATGCACGACCCATGAAAAGGCGAAAGCAGAACGAGCGACGGATATCTCATCAGGGCCTTCAGCAGCGGCGCAATTGTTGGACTTGAGCCAACGCTATCTAACGCTTGCCGAGGCTAATGATGATTTCCTAAGGAACGGCTCTGGCTTTATAGAACGGACGCTGCCAGACAGAAGCCTCAATGGGATTAAGCAGGTCGCTGCACAGGCTGAGATACTCCTGCGGCAACTGGATGCAATAACAATCAGCCAGTTGCCTCATGAAGACAGCCTGACCGCCGCGCTGTTGCGACGCGATCTTGAGATACTGATCGAAGCCCCTGACCACCACTGGCTCTTTTTTGATGCCACCCCCTACAACAGTGGGTATGTCATGAGCGCCGAACTGTTGCCGGCGTTGAGTAAGATTGATCTGGCGGCACCGGGAGGCGTAGAACATTACCTGTCATTGTTCAGCGACAGTGGACGTTTCCTCGATGAACTGGCCAGCAAACTTCAGGAGCAGCGACAGCGGGGGATAATGCTGCCAAAGGCCGCCATCCCGGGCATCCGAAAGATTTATTCCGGGTTGCGTGAGAATCTCTCCGATTCTGTCCGCTTTGATCCTTCAAGACTGGCGGGGATGGACTCTGACCAGGTCAGACAGTTTCAGCGAGACACTGCCGATGCGTTACATGAACTGATCTATCCTGCTCTCGATCGCCTGCTGCAGACATTGGGTGACGATTACCTGATGCAGGCGCCGGAGGCGGTGGGCCTTTATCAGTATCCGGGGGGTGAGGCTTACTACAGGTACCTGGTGCGACGGGAAACTTCATTGGATCTGACGCCGGAGGAGATCCACCAAATAGGCCTGCAGGCCATGGCTGATATCCATCAAGAGATGTGGACCATCCGCGAAAAGATCGGCTTTGCGGGCACTGCGGCAGAGTTCCACGACCAGTTGCGCGCCGATAAAAGCCTATACGCCAGTAGCCCTGAAGAGGTTGAGCAGCGTTATCGGGTTTACATTCAACGAATTGAACCACGCCTTCCGGAGTATTTTTTACACCAACCTGAAGCACCTTATGGTGTCAAACGGGCTAGTCCAATGGCCGAAGTGGGCATGACTGCTGGTTACTATCGTGGTGGCGGGCCTGGAGAAACCGGGTACTACTATTACAATGGTTCGAACCTCGATAAGCGCTCGATGCTGGAAGCAGGTTTTTTGATCTATCACGAGTTGATTCCCGGTCACCACTTTCACCTCTCTCTGGTGAAGGAAAACGAGCAACTCTCACGTTACCGGCGCGGCGTCAGGGTCAATGCTTTTGCGGAGGGGTGGGCCAATTATGCCGCCTGCCTGGCGTTGGAAATCGGCATGCTGGATGACCCCTATGATCATTATGGCTTCCTGTTGTCGCACGCATTTATCAGTACTCGACTGGTGGTGGACACAGGTCTGAACTATATGGGCTGGAGTCTCGAGAAGGCATCCGACTACATGTTGGAAAACACCTTTTACTCTGAAAGCCAGGTCGCGACTGAACTGTTGCGATACTCCACCGATATTCAGGCCCAGGCGCTAAGTTACAAGCTCGGTTACGACAAGATTCTGGAGCTCAGACAGACAGCCAAACTGGCTCTGGGTGAACGTTTTGATTTGCGAGCATTTCATGCTGCCATGCTCTCCAGTGGCACTTTGTCGATGCCGGTACTCGAACAGCATATCCAGAGATACATCGCTGAAGCACCAGAAACTGCCTCGCTTATGGAAGTTCCTGAATGACCAACGTTATCCGATCATCTCTGGTTGCGTTGTGTTCGGTTCTGGTGCTGTCTGGATATCAGGGGAGTCATCAAGATGTTCAGCAGATGTCTTTGGCGACTGGTTTGCTGATCAAAAATGCCACCATTGTTGACGGCACTGGTGAAGCGGCTTTTCAGGGTGACATTCGGGTGGTGGGCGAGCGGATCGCAAAGATTGGTGATGGCCTGGAAGCGGCTGAAGGTGACCGATTAATCGATGCTACTGGGCTAGTCGTAGCGCCTTGTTTTATCGATATGCACGCCCATGTTTCAAACATCCATGAGTACCCTCAGGCGGAGAACTTTCTGCGCCAGGGTATTACCACCATCGCCAACTCCGTGCACAGCAGTGATGTACCCTGGCCGTTGGATGAATACACTGCCGATCTGAAGATGGCGCCCAATATCGCTTACTTCGCTGGTTTTAACTGGACCAGAATAAGAGTGATGGGACTGGACAATCGATCGCCCACCGATGCCGAACTGCAGCAGATGAAGTCACTTGTCAGGCGGGCGATGGAGCAGGGGGCATTTGGCCTGGCATCGGGCATCGAGTATGTACCAGCGACCTATGCGTCCAATGAGGAGATTGCGGAACTGGCGAAGGTCGCGGCAGATTGGGGAGGGATCTACGTCACCCACATGCGTGACGAGGGGCCGAACCTGCTGGAATCCATTCGTGACAATGCCGAGATTGGCAGACAGGCCAACTTGCCGATTCACATCAACCACATCAAAACCACTGGCGTCAGTAATCATGGCAAGAGCGTCGAAGCACTGGCTTTGATCGATAACATTCGCGCTTCTGGCGTGGACATGACGCTTGATATATACCCCTACGCTGCCTTTATGACCTATTCGGATTTGCTCTTCCCGGCCTGGAGTCTTGCCGGTGGTCCGGAGAAGTTCCGGGCTCGCATCAACGACCCGATCCAGCGAGGCAGAATCGCAGAGGAAATGAAGGCCATATTCCCGCAACAGGCGGGTGAGGATTTCGACAGTATTCAGTTTGAACGACTGCCGTTTATCAAGGGTTACGCGGGTCGTACGCTGGGTGATTACCTTCGCGATCACGCCATACCTGAAACGATGGACGCCGCTGTCCAGGCCCTGATCGACCTTCATGCTCTGGGTCGTTTCGTGGCGATTTATCACAGTATGAGTGAGGCAGATATCGAACGATTCCTGCTGTACCCCCATACCATGATTAATTCAGATGGCGATCTTGCTGTTACCCGGGAAAGGCACTACCACCCAAGAACTTACGGGTCTTTTCCGCGCGTGCTGTCGACCTATGTTCGGGCGCGAGGCGTGTTGGGTCTTGAGCAGGCTATTTTCAAAATGACAGGGCAATCCGCGCGGCGGTTGGGGTTGCAAGAGCGAGGGGTAATACAACCCGGAAACTTTGCGGACCTGGTGATTCTTGATGATAAAAACATCACTGATCACGCTACCTACCTTGAACCCCATCAGTACAGCACGGGGGTTGAACATCTGATCATCAACGGCCAGTTGGTGATAGAGAATGGGCAGTTGACCGATGTATTGCCTGGGCAAGTGCTAACGCATGAGCCCCGACGCGAAGCAGTGTTCAAATCGCGGGAAAATGCCAGAGCCGAAGCCTTGTTTGAAAGCATCTACCAGGCACGCCTGGCTCGTAGCCCAATTGAGCAGGCATTTGAAGGTAACCGTGATCAGCAGGACAAGTGGGATGACTTCAGTGACGCCTACCAACTTGAAAGCCATGAGCTGGATAAATTGCATCGCAAAAACCTGCGAGAGATAAACTCGGCTCTATTGAGTGATGCTAATCAACTGAGTCTTCGTCTCTACCAACAGCAACTGGACGATGCCCTCGCCGAGTTCAAGTGGCGTTTTCACCGCTATCCAATCAGCCATATGACTGGGATTCATACCGGGGTTACGACTGTGCTGATTCGTCTTCACCGCATTCAGACTGTCGAAGATGCAGAGGCTTATATAAAGCGTTTACGCGGCGTAACAGAACTGTTTGAGCAACTGATCAGCGGCTTACAAAAGCGCTTGGAGATGGGTATTGTTGCGCCAAAATTTGTCTACCAACAGGCTGTCGAAAGTTCCATTCGAATTATTTCCGGACAGCCGTTTGATGAAGATGCCTCGGGAGTCAGTCCGCTGATGGCGGATTTCAGTCAAAAGTTGGAATCCCTGGATATTGCCGCCGAGCAGAAACTGCACCTGCAAAATGCAGCACGCCAGGCGTTACTGGCATCTGTTGGCCCTGCCTATCGAAAGTTGATTGCCGTATTGAATGACCTGCAGAGTCACGCTGAGGCGGAAGGCGGTGCCTGGGCTCTGCCGCAAGGCCAGGCGTTTTATCGTCATGCCCTGCGCCAGACCACCACCACCGATATGGACGCAGATTCGATACACCGCCTGGGTCTGAGGGAAGTTGAGCGCATCCACGATGAGATGGAGGCGGTCATAGAGCGAGCCGGCTACGAAGGCGGACTTGTCGATTTCTTCGCCCATGTACAGGCTGAGCCGACGCTCTATTATCCGCAAACGATGGCGGGCAAGCAGGCCTACATCGATGAGGCTGAGCGACTGATCAGTGAAATGAAGGCTCGTTTGCCCGAGGTGTTCGGAGTTCTACCCAGGGCTGATATTGTCGTCAAGCAGGTCGAATCATTCAGGGAAGAAGCCACTATTGGTCTCGCTTTTTATCAACCGGCTTCCCCGGACGGTTCGCGTCCCGGGGTCTTTTATGCCAACACCTATGATATGTCGGTAATGCCGAAATATAGTTTGCCGGCCTTTGCGTACCATGAGGGAATTCCTGGCCACCATATGCAGGTAGCGATCGCGCAGGAGTTGGAAAACGTTCCGCAGTTTCGCCGTTCGGCCAGCTATGTTGCTTATGCCGAAGGATGGGGGTTGTATGCGGAACTGCTGCCGAAAGAGATGGGTTTGTACAACGACTTCTACACCGATTTCGGTCGCCTGGCGCTAGAGTTGCTGCGTGCCTGTCGCCTGGTTGTTGACACGGGACTTCATGACAAGCGCTGGAACCGTGAAAAGGCCATTGGCTATTTGATGGCTAACTCACCAATGGACAGAGCCAAGGCAGCTAAGGCAGTCGAGCGCTACCTTGTACTACCGTCCCAGGCGACCGCCTACAAGATTGGGATGTTGAAAATCCTGGAGCTGCGTCAACGCGCAAAACAGGCGCTGGGTCAGCAATTTGATATTCGAGAGTTTCACGATGTAGTGCTAAGCAATGGTGCATTGCCGCTGAATATTCTGGAAGAAATGGTCGACCGGTGGATTGCCCAACGCCTGGTGAGGGCTGAACCGTGATCTGCATCGCAGGGCTCGCTGAGGGCTAATTGGAGTAACCGAAATCGTGCATGAAGTTAATACTGAAGGGATGAGCAATCTTGCCTTGAGATCGCCATACCTGATTTTCCTTGGTGACACGCAGGAAA
>CAXPUI010000114.1:0-3002 GCA_964220205.1 Candidatus Allofontibacter communis
AGCCGTGATCGGCATGGTAAACATAGACAGGCACACCCGGGTGCCGTTCATCAATGGCCCTGACATCATCCATCGGGATGTGAGCATCCAGCTCGCCAAAGTGCATCATAGTTGGCACCTTGGGTTCTAGATCATTAACCTGAATAAGCCCACCTCCATAGTAGCTGCTGGCACATGCCAGCCCGCTCGCATGGACTGCTGCCAGCCAGGTCATCAACCCGCCGAAACAATAGCCGACGACACCGACCTTCCCTTTATCGCCCAGATAGTCAACTGCGGCCTGGATATCCCGCAACGTGTTTTCAGTCTGTAGTTCACCTCGGGCGATACCGACCCCACGCATCATATCAGCCTCTTCGTAACCCAATTCGATCCCTGGCTCAAAACGATCAAATATAGCGGGTGCTAGGACGTGATAGCCTTCACTGGCGTAGCCATCACAAACCTCTCGAATATGGGCGTTTACTCCAAAAACCTCCTGAATAACGACGACACAACCCTTCGCATCACTACCCGGAATAGCCTCGTAAGCCGACAATTCGAAACCATCGGCAGCTGTCAGACTGATTGTACTCATTGGATTTTCCTGATTCGTTTAAACTGATTCGTTTACCCTGATAATAGTAAACCTCTCCGGCAACTCCGCCAAACGCTGTTCGCTGGTAACGACTGCGACTGAAGGCTCACCATATAGATACTCTTTCACTACTCGTTTCAGATCCGCCTGGCGAACTTCCAGATAACGTGAGCGCACGGCCTTACGATGGGCTGCCGAACGACCATGGAGATGATGATGAAACGCCGCTCGGATTTCTCCTGAGGGAGAACCTGGTGAATCCACACCGCTGACAACCCCCAGCATCGCCTCTTCCAACATGTTGTCGGTGATATCGGTATTCAACAATCCCTCTATGGCCCTGGAGAAATCGTCAAATGTGTCGACCAGCCGGGGATCACGGTAAGAGTAGAGCTTGAAAACGCCGTTGCCACTGTCGTGGCTTGCGCCACCACCATAAGCTCCGCCTTTTTCCCTGATCATCGGATGCAGAAAGTTATTGCGCAGCACACCCGCCAGAATCGGAAACACCGCTGCATCCGGATGAGATTCGGCGACAGTCGCAAACGCCGCCGCGCAGTAATTGACTTGCGTGGTTACCACATAAGCAGGGTCCTTGACGCCGGCGTCGGGGACAGCCGGCGGGACAATCTCGGTCGCCGGCCCTGGCTCCCACAGGTTCATTATCTCTTGCTCCAATACCGGCAGATGTTCGTCATCACTAATGAGCAGAATATTGGGTGCGGGATGGCTCAGCAAAAGATGCAGTGCCCTGAAACGATCAGCGAGATGTCCACATGCTTCACTGTCATCTAAAGCGTCCGCAAGACGCTGCAGACGGATAATTCCAGGAATACCCGAGAGGTGGTCACTCAGGGCCGTCACTGCGCGAAACCGGCGGGATGCGGCGAGCATCGCGAATTGATGACCGTTCGATGCGATATTGCTGGTTCGACTCAGGGCCAACCGTTGTATCAACTCTCTCAGTCTTTCTGGTTCATCAAACCGGGCAGAACGTGAGGTTTCTGCAACCAGTTTCAGCATATCGGCAGACTTGGGGTTTAAAGTCCGGCTGGAGAAAGTCATGTATCCCGAAAACTGCTGGTTGTCGGCAAGATCACTTCGCAACGCCGCAAAGCAGGAAATGCCACCCGTGTAACTGTGTTGCAGTTGCTGGGTTTCCATATAATCCCGCCCAGCGGAACCTACCTCCGTCACGATCTGAGTATAAATCGGCAGCAGCTCCATATGTTCCGCAGACAGTTGGGACAATGGCCTGACGACCTGATGGTAGGACAGACCATTCGTACCAGCAGCCATCGAGCAGAGAGCAGGCCCCCGATCGTCCGACACCTGAACTTCAGGAAAGTGTTTTGACGCGGGAATATCCAACGCTGATACCTTGGGCAGGACCTCCAGGTTCTCGACAGCATCCTGACGCCGTGTGAGAGCCTCAGCCTGATCTACCACCTGTTGCCGCTCTGCGACGGACATTGAAGCCTTCAGGGTGTCAAGTTTACGCTGCTCTTCCTGCAGCAATTCCTGCGCGTAAGTCTGGCTGGGTCCCATCACCACGCGAACCCGATGGGGATTATCGAGCAGCAACTCCTGGATCCGCGCGCTCACGAAGCCAGGCTCCTTGATCTCTTCACGGAGTTCTGTCAGGACCTGGTCGATATCAAGCAGTGCGATCGGATCCCCTCGATGAATGGCTGCCGACATACAGCCAAAAATCAGCTGCAGTCCATAGGGCATGCCGTCACCGCCTATCTCCCTCTGACTTAATTCAAGTTGATGCAGGACAGCTTCAAGACGTTCCAGAGGGACCCCCTCCTCCACAACTTGAGCCAGGGTCTCAAGGATCAGGGTTTCCACGGCCTGGGCATGTCGTGATTCACTGCCCTCCACACCGACCATGAAATTCATCTCCCTATGATCTTCTTCAAAGCCACACAATGGTGAGACGCCGGCCGCCAGATCTGTTTTCTCGAGAGCATGCCTCAATGGTGACGCGCTCGTATCGAGCAGGACATCCGTGAGCAAATGCCCCTTAAGCAGCATTTTCAGGTCGGTATTTAGACCCAGCAACCAGGCAAGAACGATATGGGTCTTACCGGAGAGATCCTCATCATCTACCGGGTAGTGCGTCTCGGCGCTCACAGGCTCCTGAAACCGCTGTTCCGACTTCACGCGGATTTCCGGCACCTCGGACGGCTTAAGTCGATTCAGCCCGAATTCGGCGATCTTCTCCTGCTGGTCAACCGCTGAAATATCGCCAAACGTCATGAATACGGCGTTGCTCGGATGATAATGGGTACGATAAAACTGGAGCAGTTCCTCGTAACTCAGATCGGGTATGTCACGAGGATCACCCCCTGAATTGAAATGATAGGTGGAGGTCGGGTAGAGCTCTGCCTGCACTGCATGATACAAGCGCGATATTGGC
>CAXPUI010000115.1:0-2538 GCA_964220205.1 Candidatus Allofontibacter communis
CGGACATCATCGACATCGGGGGCGAATCGACGAGACCCGGCGCAGAGGCGGTATCGGTGCAGGAAGAATGCGACCGAGTGCTCCCTGTTATCGAAGCAATCCGGCACAAAACACCTGTCGCGTTATCCTGCGATACCAGCAAACCCGAGGTTATGCAGGCTGCGGTTACTGCTGGCATCGATTTGATTAATGATGTCCGTGCACTTCGAGCTCAGGGTGCAGTCGATATTGCGAGCGCCAGTGGCCTGCCAGTCTGTCTGATGCATATGCAGGGTGAGCCGCGAGATATGCAGGACAGCCCGGTTTACCAAGACTTGATCGAAGACGTCCGCTCATTCTTTGCCAGGCGCATAGAGGCGTGTGTCGCCGCCGGTATTGAGCGGAAGAGAATTATCCTAGATGTCGGATTTGGCTTTGGTAAGACCCCTGTACACAATCTAATGCTCGTTAATCGCCTGCAAGGCTTCCTTGATTTTGGTCTGCCTCTGTTGGTAGGGCTATCGAGAAAGAGTACCATTGGCCAGATAACAGACGATCGATTGTCAGGCAGCGTAGCAGGGGCGTTGGTCGCCATTGAGCGAGGTGCGCGAATTATCAGATGTCACGATGTAGCAGAAACCGCATCAGCTATTCGGGTCTGGCGATCGATTCAGGCGGAGAGAGTCCTCCATGACTAAGCAATATTTCGGTACTGATGGTATTCGCGGCAAGGTGGGTGAATACCCGATTACTGCGGAATTCATGCTTCGTCTTGGTTGGGCTGCCGGGCGCGTATTTTCCCGTGAAGCTCGCGGTACGATCGTCATAGGTAAGGACACCCGCGTCTCCGGTTACATGTTTGAATCGGCGCTTGAGGCGGGATTGGTGTCAGCCGGTATTGACGTCCTGTTGCTTGGACCAATGCCAACACCTGCGGTTGCGTATCTGACTCGTACCTTCAATGCCTCGGCCGGGATCGTCATCAGCGCCTCCCACAATCCCTATTATGACAACGGTATAAAGTTCTTCTCTGGTACCGGTGAGAAGCTCGATGATGCTGTTGAGCTCGCCATTGAGGCGGAACTGAAGGCATGCGAATCTGCACCCCTGTCGATGGTTCCTTCGGATAAGATCGGCAGGGTATCGCGTATTGACGACGCGCCCGGACGTTACATTGAATTCTGTAAGAGCAGTGTTCAGCCGGATTTTACTCTCCGGGGTATGAAGATTGTGCTGGACTGCGCCCATGGTGCTACCTATCACGTGGCCCCGGGTGTTTTCCGTGAACTAGGGGCTGAGATCATAGAGTTGGGTGCTGAGCCGGATGGATTCAACATTAATGAAGAAGTAGGCTCAACTAGCCCTGCTATGTTGCAGGAAACGGTGCTGGAAGAAGGTGCTCACCTGGGTATAGCCTTTGATGGTGATGGTGATCGGGTCATTATGGTTGATGAAGCGGGGTCGGTTGTTGATGGTGACGAACTGCTTTATATCATCGCAGCATTTCGAAGGTCTGAAGGTAGTCTCAAAGGCGGGGTTGTTGGTACCCAGATGAGCAATTTTGGTCTGGAAACAGCCCTTGCCGATAACCAGATTGAGTTCAGACGAACTGCCGTTGGTGATCGCCATGTTCTTGCGGAATTGCGGACGCAGGAATGGGATCTGGGTGGCGAGAGTTCAGGGCACATTCTTTGTCTTGATGTGGCGTCAACGGGCGATGGCATTATCGCTGCGCTCCAGGTTCTATACGCGATCAGGCGACGGGAGCTCAGTCTTGGTTCGGCCCGTTCGGGTATGGAGAAATATCCCCAGCATATGATTAACGTTGCTTGCGCCCGGGGCACCGATTTCAGTTCCCCGGCGATCACACATGCAATCAGTGAGGCGGAAGAGGTCCTGGGGGGCAATGGTCGAGTCCTGCTCAGGGCCAGTGGAACAGAGCCCGTTGTTCGGGTGATGGTTGAGGGACAGGACAGTTCACTGGTCCAGGGACTGGCGGAACAACTTGCGGAAAAGGTTACACTGCAGTTGGGTTGACGTGTTTGAAACCGATCGCTAAAGCCGTTAATATTTGCCGCCTTTTTTCAGGGACCGGGTGCCTAATTGAGAAAACCGATTATTGCCGGCAACTGGAAAATGAATGGGGCATTGTCCAGTGTTGATACACTTGTAAAGGGGATACTTCAGGGATTGGCGACTCAGCCGGTCACGAACTGTGAGGTGATACTTTTCCCGGCTTATCTCCACCTGACAAGCGTCGTTCAGATGGTGACAGACAGTGTAATAGCTGTCGGCTCACAGGATGTCGATGAAAGAGAGCCAGGTGCTGTAACTGGAGGCGTTTCAGCAGCAATGGTGAGAGACGCTGGATGTGTCTATACACTGTGCGGGCACTCGGAACGGCGAACGCTGTTCGGAGAAAGCGATGATAGAGTGGCCGCGAAGTTTGCAGCGGCTCTGGATGCCGGCCTGGTCCCGATACTGTGTGTCGGTGAGACCCTGGCAGAGCGAGAAGATGGCCTGACAATCGATGTCGTTGCCAGGCAGCTCAGGGTTGTT
>CAXPUI010000116.1:0-5242 GCA_964220205.1 Candidatus Allofontibacter communis
CCTGATGCAGGGTGAAGGTTTTCACGACTTCCTGACCAGGGGCGCGAACGATCAGTTGTTCACCGACGCCTACATTAACGGCAGCCTCTTTTTTGAGGCCGGGGATGTAAATGCCACCATTTACTTCCCTGACAGTGCCACCCGTTACTATGAAGAAAACATCGCTCGGGGCGAAGATGAAGAACGGGAATTTCCAAGCTGGGTACAGGAATGGAGCTGGGGGCTGGCCAGGGCCCCCCTGGAACTGATCGCCTACATTGTCCAGAACGACCGACATTATCAGGAGGTCGTCACAGCCGATTACATGATGGTTAATCCAACGACGAGCGATCTTCTGAACGCTGATGTGGACTTTCTCGAGACAGACACCTATCGAACCTACAAGCCGGGCCAGAATCGAGGTCAGATTGTCCGCGATGACCAACTGATGGCGGAGTTTGCTAACAACCTTGGGCTCAATATCACGTCCCACGGTCCCTACATTGACTATCCCCATGCCGGGGTACTGAACACTCATGCTTACCTGAACCGCTACCCGACCACGGAAACCAATCGCAACAGGGCCCGGGCGCGGTGGACCTATTATCACTTTCTTGGTGTTGATATCGAAAAAGCGGCCAGTCGCACCACCGATCCGGACGCCCTCGCCGACACGGACAACCCGACGCTGAACAATCCCGCCTGTACAGTCTGTCATGAACTGCACGATCCCGTGGCAGGCACATTTCAGAACTATGGTAACCAGGGTTTCTACAGGGACCAGGATGGTGGCCTGGATTCCCTGCCGGACACCTACAAGTTCCCACAGTCCTTTGATGAAGAGGCAGAACCCAGCGACTATCAGGACGGCGATACCTGGTTCCGTGACATGCGCGAACCTGGTTTTGATGGTGGCCTAGCACCAGACCCCAGCAACAGTCTGCAATGGCTCGGGCTCGAAATCGCCAATGACGCCCGCTTCGCAACCGCCACCGTAAAATTCTGGTGGCCGGCATTGATGGGCACTGCCCCACTGGCAGCACCGGAGGACAGTTCCGCATCCAACTACCAGACCCTGCTTGCTGCCTTCGAAGCACAAAACTCGTTTATCACCGAACTCGGTGCTGAATTCGCCGCTGGTATCAATGGCGGCTCACCTTATAATGCGAAGGATCTCTTCACTGAAATGATGATGAGCCCCTGGTTCAGGGCAGAAAGCATCTCTGAAGACAGCCCGGGAGCCGCCGCAACGGCTGCTAACATCGGCACCCGTCGACTGCTGACACCCGAAGAACTGGAAGCAAAGTCTCAATCACTCCTTGGCTGGTACTGGGGTGACGACAGCGTTCCTGACCCCTGGGTCTATGACGAAAACTACACCAACCTGGATGATACGTTCAATATTTACTACGGTGGTATTGACTCCAACGGCATTCGGTCAAGATCCCGGGCTCTGACGTCGCTGATGACCAATGTCGCCGAGAAGCAGGCCGTGTCGATGGCATGCCCCGCCGTCGTTGTAGATTTTGCGCGGCCGGATACGCAGCGTCTGCTCTTCGCCGGCATGAACCAGGCGTTCACGCCGGCGACTGAGGCAAGTGAGCAGCACGAGGTCGAACCCGCTAATTTCGAAGCAAGGGCCCAGTATGAAACATCCGCCGCCATAGCAAGCGGCAGCAAAGAAGTTACGGTGTCCTTCACCAACGATTTCTATGAAGAAGACGAAGGTGACAGAAACCTGTTTATCGTCAGCATCCGAGTGCACCACGGTTCGGGCACGGATGACCTGCTGGTAAACCTGGACAACTTTGACCAGATCGAGGGGCTGTCTGCCGGATGCGGTGATATATCCGGCGAGGGATACATTCTCTGGAGCGAATGCAGCATTACTGCTCCTTTCTCGGCACCCGTTGACGGCAACTACACGGTGGAGGTAGTCGCCTGGGCCGAACAGGCGGGAGATGAATTGGCCGGCCTGCAGATTGCCGTCAATGATCTGGACTATGCAGACGGCAATTCAGTCGGTGCCACGGCCATCAAAGAGAAGCTGGTTGATCTGCATAGTCGGTTCCTGGGAGAAACGGTTGCTCCTGGCGATGATGAACTCGAAGCGAGCTACCTTTTGCTGGTGGAAACCTGGCTGGACCGGATGGCGGCTGAGAACAACGACTGGGCCTGGAACTATCCCAACGAGAGCTGCAATTTCTACCTCCCGGCACACTGGCGTCAGGGAGGTGTAGCCAACAATGCCTCTGATCCCAGCAACCTGCAGTACACCTCGACAACCATATTGATCTTTTTCATGACCGACTTCTATTACCTGCACGAGTGATGAGAATGAAACGACGAGCGTTTTTGCAAAAATCTATGCTGGCAGGTGCAGCAGGAATCCTTGCGCCTGTCCCGAAGATCTATGGTGCTTCCGCTGACCTCTACGACGGCCCCCTGCTCGTCACGTTACAGGTCTCAGGTGGCTGGGATGTGACAAGTTTCTGCGACCCCAAGACCAATGTCGCCGGTGAGCGGGACATCAACAACTGGGCGAACAGCGCAGACATTCAGACTGCCGGTAACATTAACTACGCCCCGTTTGCCGGAAACGCTGCATTTTTTGATGCTCATTATCAGGATATCCTGATTATCAACGGCGTCGATGCTCAGACGAACTCCCATACCACTGGTGTGTTGCACAACTGGAGTGGTAGAAATTCAGAAGGTTATCCATCCCTGACTGCGATGTTTGCCGCTCACAATGCACCTGACCAGCCACTGGCCTACATCAATGCCGGGGGCTTTGCCTACACGGCAGACCTGATCCGTTTCAGCCGCCTTGATAACGTTAATGCCCTGAGGCAGATACTGGTCCCGGAAAGGGAATCAGAGGATGTCTACATACGCAGTCCAGGTGACATGAGCAGGATTCGAGAATACCGACGATTACGCAACAGCCGCATACTGGCCCGCAGCGATATCCTGGCCCGCGAACGAGCCAATCTTGAAGCCTACGAAGCATCCCTGGACAGTAAATCCTCCTTGTCAAATTTCGAAAACTTCCTGCCCGCTGATGAAGACATCTATCCTCTGACACAAGTTAGCAATCAGATCACGAGTAATCTCATGCGCCAGATACAGATGACAGTTGCCACCTTCGAGGCGGGTATCGGCAGCGCAGCTGATCTTCACCTGGGCGGTTTTGACACGCACAATGATCACGACGAACTGCATGCACCACTCATGCAACACCTGACGGAGTCAATCGACGTACTTTGGGACAGGGCCGACGCCGCCGGTATTGCCGATCGTCTAACCCTGGTAGTCGGCTCTGATTTCAGCCGGACCCCGCATTACAATGCGGATAACGGCAAGGATCACTGGCCAATTGGTTCCTTCATGATCATGCAGCGAGGAGCAAGCTGGGGTAATCGGGTCGTCGGCTTAACCGACGAGGGGCACAATGCCTACGCGATCAACCCAACCACCCTGGAGCGTGACGATTCCGCTGGCACGATCATTTATCCCAAGCACGTCCATAAAGCACTGCGCCGCGAACTCGGGTTCGAGAACTCCAGTGTTGATGCGGATTTTCAGTTCTCCGCGACGGAAGACTTCGCTTTCTTCAGCTGAACATCGAGTACAGCCGGAGCCTGACTCGCCACCAGAAAGGTTCACGGTCTATTTTTGCCTGATTGACCTGTAAAGCCAGGCTAGATTATTCAGCCACATCGACTTCTTCAATGAGTACATCCGAAGGAGGTCCAGCTTTCTGCAACTGTGCAGCGACTGCTTCAGCGTCTGCCATCACGCGCAGAAAATTTTCTCCTGCGATACGGGCGACATCAGAATCCGAATAACCACGCCGAAGCAATTCGGCCAGCAGTGCCGGGTAGGTTGACACATCTTCCAGGCCTATGGGACCAGGTGGCATACCATCATAGTCACCACCGAGACCAATATACTCCACACCGATGACATCCCGAATGTGATCAATATGATCAGCCACATCCGACAAAGTAGGTCTCGGCAGACTCGGTCGACGCGCATTCATCAGGGCACGGCGCGCATCAGGGTCTTCGGTCATCGCCTGAATGGCAGCCATGGCTTCCGCCCACGCAATTCGAACTTGTTCATTGATGTAGGTGTGGAAGAACGTCACCATGACGATACCGCCATTGTCTTTAACCCGCCTGAGCACATCATCCGGGACATTGCGAACATGGGCCGTTTTCGCAAATGCACTCGAGTGAGAAAAAATCACCGGCGCCGCCGTTACATCCAGTGCATCATGCATGGTGGCGACCGAAACATGGGACAGGTCAACCAGCATTCCCAGGCGGTTCATTTCACGAACAACTTTCCGACCGAATTCAGTAAGTCCATCAACCCGGGGTTCGTCGGTTGCTGAATCCGCCCATCGCAGCCCTTTGGAGTGGGTCAGCGTCATATACCTGGCGCCCACCCGGTACAGCATCCGCAGGCTGGCCAGTGAATTCTCAATCGCATGACCGCCCTCCATACCCATCAGGGACGCTATTTTCCCGGACTTGTGAATTCGACGAATATCACTGCTGGTCAATGCGAGTTCCAGCGCATCAGGATGCTGCTGGATCAGTCGATGCACGAGGTCAATCTGCAGCATGACCCGAGCAGTATCACCCGGCGCCCCCGGATAGGCCTTGATCGGTATGTAAACCGACCAGAACTGCGCCCCCATGCGACCGGCCCGCAGGCGATCAAGATCAGTATGCGTGGGGCGTTCGAGTTTTGTCAGATCATCGGTAAAGGGCATGGCATCAAGGCGGCCCTTTGTTCTCACGGTATAGGCATAAGGCAGATCATTGTGCCCATCGATCAACGGCGTTTCTGCCAGTATCGCCAGGACTCGTGCTTCGAGTTCTCTCTCTTCCAGCTCTCTCTCATCTGCCCAACTGCCTAATGCAGGGACCAGACATAGACAAATGACACTGATTCTTAACATATGCATTCCTTGTTCTTCCCCTGTTGTTTCCCTGTTGTTTCCCTGTTGTTTCCGTGTGGTCTTCCTGTTCTTTCCTTGTTCCTTCCCAGCAATAAAGCTCACCGAACGCAGCGCACCTACACTATCCGGGTTAACAATCGTTTGAACTCTCGCTGCAGCCCACGTAATCTAACTCTGCACACTGAGGATCTCAATAATGACCGAAATTAAGCGCCGCTCACTTCTCCAGTCCTTCTCTGCCCTGGCCGTTGGTTCAGCTGCATTGATGAAAACCCGTAGTCTCCAGGC
>CAXPUI010000117.1:0-4374 GCA_964220205.1 Candidatus Allofontibacter communis
AGACGGACGTACTTGACCTGGAAATTGACCTGACAGGTGGGGACATCATCAGGGTTGCTCTACCGGCCTACCCAGCGGTACTTGAAACACCGGAGACGCCCTTTCTGCTGGTTGATCCGCGTAATAACTACGTGGCCCAGAGTGGTTTAATCGGACCAAATGGTACGGACCGAGCCGGCTCACGACCTGTCTTCGCCACGAGTCGAACCAGCTATGAACTGGGTTCTGCTGAAGAGTTGACCGTCACCCTGCAACTTACGCAGGAAAATGGCGTTGTTATTGAGAAACACTTTATTTTCGGACGGGGTGATTACCTGATTCGGGTCGAATACGAGATCCGCAATTTGTCTCAGGAGGAATGGCGCGGTGCACTCTTCACTCAAATCAAACGGGATGGCCAGCAGCCGGTCGCTTTTTCTGACAATCTGATGGGTTTGCAGCCCTATGTGGGAGGAGCGACTCGATCAGAATCAGAGTTCTATCGAAAACTCGAATTCGACGAACTGGAAGAAGAATCCTACAAACTGGCTCGCCAGGATGGTTACATGGCGCTGGTTCAACACTATTTCGTCAGTGCCTGGGTACCGGAGGGCGACCAGCAAAACAACTACCAGGCCCGCAAACTGCCCGGTAAGGATGTGTACCTTTTTGGTTTTACCACGCCGGCGATTTCCCTCGCTGCCGGGGAATCGGGCACCTTGGCTGCCGGATACTACGTTGGTCCCAAGGACCAGTATCGGATGCGAGAAATTGCCGAGGGTCTTGATCTGACGGTGGATTACGGCTTCCTTTGGTGGCTCTCACAACCCTTGTTCTATCTGCTGACGGTCCTGTATTCATTCTTCTCGAACTGGGGGCTTGCGATTATCGGACTGACGGTCATTGTGAAAACCCTGCTCTACCCGCTTTCAGCAGCGAGTTTCCGATCCATGGCAAAGATGCGGAAATTGCAGCCGGAAATGGTGCGTCTGAAAGAAAGATATGGGGATGACCGGCAGCAGTTTTCTCAGGCCATGATGGAGCTCTATAAAAAAGAAGGGGCTAATCCGCTGGGAGGCTGTTTCCCGATCCTGCTGCAGATGCCGGTTTTCCTGGCGCTTTACTGGACGCTGATGGAGAGTGTGGAGCTCCGCCAGGCACCATTTGTCTTGTGGATTCATGACCTCTCAGTGATGGATCCTTACTTTGTTCTGCCGATTCTGATGGGTATTTCGATGTACCTGACGCAGTTAATGCAGCCTGAGCCCCCCGATCCGATCCAGGCCAAAGTCTTCAAGTTCATGCCGATCATGTTCACCTTTTTCTTTCTCTGGTTTCCGTCCGGCCTCGTGCTTTACTGGCTCGTCAATAATATCTTATCGATTCTGCAACAATGGTACGTGACCCGGCAGATCGAAAAAGCAGGTTAGGTAAATCCCATGTCCTCCGCGTACCCGGAAGACACCATCACTGCTGTTGCAACGGCGCCGGGCAGAGCTGGAATCGGTATTGTGCGAGTCTCAGGCCCGGACTCCCGGAACATCGCCCAAGCTCTTTTGGGACTATGCCCAGAACCCAGACTGGCAACTCTTGCTGACTTCAAGGACTCTGATGGCCTGGTGCTGGACCAGGGTATTGCACTCTTTTTCGAGGCACCCCATTCGTTTACGGGTGAGGATGTTCTGGAATTGCAGGGGCATGGGGGCCCGGTTGTTCTGGATATGGTCTTAACCCGGGTCCTGGAACTCGGGGCCAGGATGGCAAATCCTGGTGAATTCAGTCAGCGTGCGTTCCTGAATGATAAGCTTGATCTGGCGCAGGCGGAGGCAATCAGTGATTTAATCGATAGTGGCACGCGCCAGGCGGCCGCAGGAGCGATGCGATCGTTACAGGGGCAGTTCTCGAGCTTTGTCAATGAACTGATCGCCGAGGTCATCAACGTCAGGGTTCATGTTGAAGCAGCCATGGACTTTCCAGAAGAAGAGATTGATTTTCTCGCAGACGACCGTATCAGCACTCAATTAAGAGATATTCGCCAGTCGCTCCAGCGACTGTTGAGCGAAGCTGAAACAGGACGACTGCTGTCGGACGGAGCGTCGGTGGTGCTGTTGGGTAAGCCGAACGCCGGAAAGTCCAGTCTGATGAACCGCTTGACCGGCACTGACGCGTCTATTGTCACGGCGGTTCCAGGTACGACGCGGGATATCGTGGAGCAGCAACTGCAGATTGACGGCATCCCATTGCAGATCATCGACACAGCCGGTATTCGCAAGAGTGGTGACGAGATCGAAGCTGAAGGTGTACGGCGGGCAATGGTAGCCAGCGATCGCGCTGATCTGGCCATTGTCGTTGTTGACGCCAGTTTGCCTGACGCGTCATTTGATCTCGATGAACTCTCAGGGTTAACGAACGTAGATACTCTGGTGGTCTATAACAAAGTGGACCTTTTGCGGGACCCGAATCTGCCGGACGATGTCCTGGGTGTGTCCGCGCTGACAGGTTCGGGTATGGAGTCGCTCAAGTTGGCCATCAAAACGCGGTTAGGCGTGGAAACGCCGGTAGAGTCTGGATTTACGTCCAGGACTCGCCACCTCACTGCGCTGCGCGCCGGCATGGAGTCATTGGAGAGAGGTCTGCAGCAGCTAGAGATGGACAGAGCCGGAGAACTGCTGGCTGAGGAACTTAAAGCTTGTCAGGGCTGTTTGAGCGAAATTACAGGTGAATTTACCGCCGATGACCTGCTGGGCGAGATCTTCAGCAGTTTTTGTATTGGCAAATAACGGTCAATACGTATACTTTGGCGTCCCGCGGTGTATCAGCACCGAGAAACCCTGGATTAAGCAATGCAGATGGAATACGACGTAATCGTGGTAGGCGGTGGTCATGCGGGCACCGAAGCGGCGCTGGCGTCAGCTCGTTCGGGTGCCACGACGCTCCTGATTACCCAGAATATCGAGACCCTGGGTCAGATGTCCTGTAATCCAGCCATCGGCGGGATTGGCAAGAGTCACCTGGTCAGAGAGATTGATGCGCTCGGTGGCGCTATGGCCATCGCGGCGGACAAGGCCGGGATTCACTTTCGTGTCCTTAATTCGAGGAAAGGGCCGGCTGTTCGTGCGACACGGGCCCAGGCGGACCGCCAACTATACAAAGCAGCGATCCGGCATCTGCTAGAACACCAGGAAAACCTGAGTATTTTCCAGCAATCGGTAGAAGATCTGGTAATGGAAGGTAGTGAAGTTCGGGGTGTCGTGACGCAGATGGGGTTGTCGATCAAGGCGAGGGCCGTTGTCCTGACTGTAGGTACTTTCCTGGGCGGTGTTATCCATGTGGGACTGGATCGTCAGACCGGTGGTCGCATGGGGGATGCCTCATCCATAGCACTGGCCGACAGGCTGCGAGAGATGCCCTTCACCGTTGGGCGCCTGAAGACGGGCACGCCGCCGCGAATAGACGGTTTGTCCATTGACTATAGTGGACTTGAACCTCAACCCGGCGATGACCCCCGGCCGGTCATGTCCTACCTGTCCACGCTGGACCATCACCCGCGGCAGGTCAGTTGTCATATCACGCATACCAACAGCACGACCCATGAGATTATCCAGGCAGGCCTTGATAAATCCCCGCTTTACGCGGGTGTTATTGAAGGAGTAGGTCCCAGGTACTGTCCCTCCATTGAAGACAAGGTAGTCCGGTTTGCCGATAAAGCATCTCATCAGGTTTTCATAGAGCCTGAAGGCCTTGAATCCAATGAGGTCTATCCCAACGGTATTAGTACGAGCCTGCCCTATGAGACGCAACTGGAGTTGGTTCATTCGATCAAAGGCTTTGAGAAGGCTCACATCACGAGGCCAGGGTATGCGATTGAATATGATTTCTTTGAGCCAAGAGAACTGAAACCCAGCCTCGAAACCAAGCATGTTGGCGGTTTGTTTTTTGCGGGCCAGATCAACGGGACTACCGGGTATGAGGAAGCCGGCGCCCAGGGGATTGTCGCGGGTCTTAATGCAGCGAGGTTAACCCGCGATGAAGAGGCCTGGTATCCGCGCCGCAGCGAAGCTTATATCGGGGTGCTGATTGATGATCTGATTACCCTTGGCACCAGGGAACCCTACCGCATGTTTACCTCCAGGGCCGAGTATCGATTGATTTTGCGGCAGGATAATGCGGATCGGCGTCTGACTGAGATCGGGAGGAGTCTCAACCTGGTCGACGACCATCGCTGGCGTCGTTTCTGTGAAAAACAGGAGATGATCGGCACGGTGGATGAGGATCTCAGGGGCAGTTATGTGCAACCGGGCAATGCCGGCATAGAGGATCTGTTGGGGCAGCCTCTGACTCGTGAGTATTGTCTCTATGACCTGTTAAAAAGACCCGAGGTTAACATTGCACCGC
>CAXPUI010000118.1:0-3354 GCA_964220205.1 Candidatus Allofontibacter communis
ATACTTGTACTCATCGACATACGAGGTAATCCATCGGATATTCCAGTTGTCGAATTCGTAGTTCAGAGTAGAACGCCCCTTCCACTCGGCCAACGTCCTGGCAAGTGATGTGCGGTAGTTTAGTCTGCCGAGTGCATCGTAATCATCGCCAAACTCCCACGCACTGATGTCGAAGCTCATAATCTTGGTTCCTGTGAGTCCCCAAGAAAGGTAACCAGGGCCGACTTCCATTCCGTATCGGACGCTGAAGTCAATTCCATCGGTTTCATAGTCTGGACCATTAACAATGTTGACATTAATGATTTCCAAGTCAGTAGCGTTATTACCACCGCCGAACACTAATCGGTCGAAGTAAATGCCATCAGGATCACAAACTCCACCGGGACATGCTATGTTCACGATGTTGGAGAAAGGCTCCGTTACCAGTGGGTCTGTGAAATCATAGGACCAGTAGTCAAGAGTAAGAAATAAATTATCCGACTCAGTAAAGAGACCACTATGATCTACGAGCAGACCGACATTAATTGTGTCTGCTTCCTCAGGCTTGAGGTTTGGATTACCTTTTGTGTCAATACGCTTAAAGGCACCGGTTGCGCCAACGAATTGCAGTGAATTCGACGAGTTAGCCTCAACGGTCTGGTTCAATGTAGGTCCACGGAATGTAGAGCCGAAAGAACCCCTTATAGCGATGCTATCGTTTATTTGCCATCGCATGGCGACCTTGGGATCGGTAGTTGACCCCGTTTCCCCGCCATAGTCCTCGTGTCGAATAGACAACTGTGCTTCTAGGTCATCGGTGATAGGTAGTTGTAGTTCCGTAAATACCGCCCAGATGTCCCGGTCTTGGTCGATCGCAAAGCTTGGGGGTAAAAACCCGAACAATCCAGTCCGACCCGTAGTACAGTCCTTAATCTCAGGACCGGCGGCACACGGGAATTCGTTACCGTCATAGAAACCGGTCACCCCAGTTTCGTATGTCTCATCGCGATACTGAAAGCCGACAGCATAAGCGAGTGATCCCGAGCCAACATCTATGCTTGTGATTTCTCCTGACAAAATGCCATCGATAGTCAGAAGTGAAGTTTCGCCTTCAGATTGTCCCTCTGTGATCAGGTAGTCACGTATAGAGCGGTTGTCTAGAGACTGGACGAAGTCAGGGTTGCTTCTTACAGCATTAGGCACCAGCGGGTCTGTTCCATACATCCCTGTAGAAAAAGGAATCCAGTACTGGCAAGAGCCTTGTCCGGCGTGTGTTTGTAATGTTGCGAGCGAGAACTCCAATTGACCCTGCGCGTTGTATTCGTTGGGCACCGCGGCTTCACAAGCATCACCCGCAAGCCCGAGTCGGCCCCTCGCGTCGCGATAGACCATCGTGTCGCCACCTGCAGAGCTTCTCTCTGATTCAGAGTATGTCAGCGCGATTTGCCAATCCTTATCTCCCCATTCACCTTCTAAGGCTGCTGCGAAACGAGTGAGTTCGGAGCGTCTATGGTGCTCCCTGGGAGGACCGTCTTGGCCGTAGAAACGACCATATATCCAGCCCGTTTCTTGGAACCCAGCCGGAATGCCGGCTGCGTCTTGTGCGCCGCCATCGCCTGTGTAACGACAGAAAGCTTCTGCACAAAAAGCGTTATCACCATAAAGGTCTGGGTATCTCCTCGCCATCTCGACTAAGCCAGGGTTGCCAGCAAGAACTTGCCTGTTCTCGTCTACCAACTTGTTAGGCGGATAAGAGGGTGAGGTTCCCCATCCGGGTACATCGCTATCAGTGACGAGTAGTTCCATGCTGAGTTGCATGGTATCGCCAATTTCAAACGAGGCCTCCGTGAACCATTGCCATCTTTCTGCGTCTTCGATCAGATTATCAAAGGCTGTGTATTGAAAGCGGCAGAATCCGCCTAGGGTATTGCCAGCAACGCCGACAGAAGTTCGAGCTCCACCGAGATTTTCGCAATTAGGATCTACGATGCCTGTAGCGAGTAGTCCAGCAAAACCACCAGCTGCCGCGGTAACCGCTTGGCCTACTGGTCCGAACCAGTTCTGGTTAGGTACGAAAACTGCAGGTCGTCCAACAGAAGACCAGCCACCTCGTGTGTTTTCAGCAAAGGAGAGCAGAGACCAGTCGCGATCGGCAATTCGAAGCCTGCCCCTCTCAATATAACTAGCTGACGTCACGACATTCGCACGACCGTCCATGAATGAACCGCCCCAAATGAAGCCGAACTCGCTGTCTCCATCCGCATCTTCGATGTCTTTGTGACTGGCAGAAATCTCAAATCCTTCGAAATCTGAACGAGTCACAAAGTTCATTACGCCAGCGATCGCATCCGAGCCGTATGTTGCGGCAGCTCCATCTCGAAGCATTTCAATGCGCTGAACTGCGATTGAGGGCATCATGTTTACGTCTACGAGCAACTGGGCCTGGGCGCCAATTGCTCCCGGAGACCAAGTGGTTCTTCTACCGTTAACAAGCACCAGGGATCGGCTGGGTCCCAAGCCCCTTATATTTACGGTTGCCCTGTCAGCCCCAGCTCCAGCCTGGAACTGGTCTGTTTCACCATCAGCACCTTGAGAAAAAGATAAACTTTTTATCAAGTCTAGGGTTGTTGGAGAACCTTCCAGAGCTAGTTCTTCACGTTGCAACGTCGTTACAGGAAGAGGAGCGTCCTCAGGTGTTCCTTTAATGTAAGAGCCCGTCACGACTACTTCTTCAAGCTCCTCTGAGCTAACGGAAGCTGACCAAATAGTTAACGGAAATAAAAATAAAGCAAACGCTAACAGGCGCTTGATAATCGAATAGTGCATATACCCCCCTCGGATTACACTTACAACTTTTTCCATGTCTTTACAGACATCTGCAACATACCCGAAATGATCCTGATGTCAAATAAAGTATTGATTCTGCGCCTGGATAGGGGTGATGAGTTCCATTAGAAATCGCAGAGGCACTTTCCTGTATGATTTAATGCATCGGTAATTTTTTTGCTCTAATTGTAGGTGTTGAGATGAATAAGACGTTGATAGGTTTCTTTGGTCTGCTGTTGGTGTACGGTTGCGCATCTACGGAACGAACTCCAGAAGAAGTGGCTGCTGCAGCAAAGGTTCGCAATCAATGCTCGAAAGAGGCGCCTATGGGATCGATCAGACGGGTGTCGAGGTGTCGAAGCGAAGCTCAAATTACAGCTGAGCGAGAAGCGGCCCAGGAAGCAATGCGAAGCAGAACAACCATTACTGGAGGTGGCTCTGCTGAAAGCCAGTAAATGCCTTGCTTCTATAGGCACTATTAAACCCTGAAGACTACCCAGGCTTAAGGACCAAGACAAACTTCTGCTGCTTGTAGGCTGGAGCAGCAGA
>CAXPUI010000119.1:0-9237 GCA_964220205.1 Candidatus Allofontibacter communis
TGCCAGCACAGGCATAACCCAGATGAAGAGCATCATTGAGCACCTGACAGCCACCGGTCTGGTCAAGCCTGTTTATCTCTACTGGGGTGTACTGACCGATGCAGATCTCTATCTCGCGGACCTCTGCCAGGGCTGGATGCAGGACCACGATAACTTTCATTTTATTCCAGTCATCAGTGAACCCGAAAATGCTCCCGGCTGGAATGGCAGAACGGGCTTGGTCGGCGATGCTGTGCTGGCAGACTTTACTGACCTGTCCGAAGCGTCGGTCATAGTTTCCGGCAGTCCCGGTATGGTCTATGCAACGTTGGATGCCTTCGTCGCCCATGGAATGCCTGCCGAAAATATGAAGTCCGACATATTTTCCTATGCACCGCGCAATTAGATTCGATTCCGCGCTATCACATCCCGATACAGGGTAACGCTCCGTTCAAACTGCCCAGCGGCTGCCATCAATTCAGCTAACCTAATGGTAGCATCGATGGGCCCTCCCAAATCCACGCTGCGCGCATAACACTCCTTTGCCAGACTGGGTTCACCGCTCTGTTCGTAGATTCTGCCAAGACAATACTGCAACGCAGGGTCTGTGCTGTGACTTTTCTGCCAGCTTTCTGCGTTTTTCAGACGGATACCCAGGCTGCTGTCACCCATATCACCATACAAAGCAACCAGTTCAGCGTCCCATGACTTTTTCAATGCAGCACGCAGGACGGGTTCAACAACATCTCTGTCTTCCAACCCACGAACATACAGGGCAATCAACCCGGGGTCTTTCTTCAGCTCTGCAGACAGATGTCGAAACAGATTATGGCGATCCTCATCACTGAGAGAGTCATCCGCCAATCCCGATATTGCGGCTGTTTTTTCCAACGACAAGGCGCCCGCCGGGTCCGCACTTCTTATCTCCGGTAGCGCCGCCAGCGCATCTGACCATCTGCCAGTTGCCTGGATCGCCTGCTGTTTAACGTGCAGAATGTGTTCATTGAGCTTGGCGTCTTCGAGCAGCGGTAAAGCAGCTTCCGGCTCACCCCGCGCGATGGCGAGCTCTGCAGCGACGACCTTCTTGGCCCTCGTGAATTCCGGAGCCAGTTCTTCAGCCTGCCGCAGATAGCTTTCTCTCGCTGCACCATCACCCATCTGATCAGCAGCCCGGGCAGCCGAAAGGAAATTAAGCGCTTTTGCCTCGTTGCTTGGAGATCCCGAATCAAGAAATTTGCGCGCTCGCTCGTACTCCCCTTCCGCCAAGAGTCTCTGGCCCTTGAATGTCAGGTCGTAAGCCTTCTGCGTTTTTTTCAGACCACGCCAGTCACGGTATGCAGCCGGTGCGCGACGCATGACGCCTGTCACCCGCAACAAGACATAAGCAACCAGGGTGACAAACAACAACAGGCCCAGCAAGACCCACAAACTCGTCTGCATTGCAAAGCCATCATAGGCAACCAGCACATATCCGGGATCACGTGCGATCAACGTACCGAGGTAACCTGCGGCCACTACCACGACCAGCAAGATCAAGAGCGCTCGATTCACTCCGTCGATCCTTTACTGAAATCAGCCAGCAGGACCCGGGCTGCGTTCAGGGACGCGGAGATATCGGGCAGATCTTCACCAACTCGCTCGGTGCCGAGTTCCACCAGCGTCGCCACCATCGCTTGTAGGGTCGCATCATCATCGAACGAGCGGATTAACCATGTCCGGGCTTCGTTCAACGAGACCTGGTAAACCTCACCATGTCCCTCAAGCAACGCCATCTGCGCGATCTGGAGCTTTAACACCAGGTTTTGTCTCAGGTAGTAGACCTGCTCGGGTGGCAGGATAGGCCTCACTTCCGCTTCACCTCGTCGGAAATCAACCAGACCCGACAATCGGTGACCTGCGTCAGACAACACCACCATCGCACGTTGTGGCAGGGACGCGGGGGCAGGCGTTTGCTCAACCAAGGCAGGTGTCGTCTCATAGTGAGGCAACTCTCGCTGAAGATCGGGTATTTGACTGATCAATGCTGAAATTTTCAGGTAAATCCCCTGGGTATCCAATCCAGCAACGGCCTTTAAGGCGGCGATATCCATGGCCAGGGCGGCCCTGAGTTCATGGGCCGAGATCCCTTCCGCATCCCTGACGATATCATCGGCAGCCAGCAGCAGCTGGAGAGCCGAAGCCGTATCCTTTTCCATCAACACACGCTGATTCGCCATGCGCAGCAAATATTCCACTTCCGCAAACAGCCAGTCTTCGGAACTGGTGGATAATCTGCCCCGAATAGCGGCCAGCTCTGTTTCAATGCCTTCAGCGAATTCACCGAGCTTTGCGTCGAATACTGCCTGGTCCTGGTCCCCGGATTCCTCAATGCCCTGGGTGAGTTCATCGAGCTGTGCGTCCCTGACGGACAGCTGGGCTTCCAGCGCTGAGAGTTTTGCAGCCAGCTGGGCGTCATCGGTGTCCCGGCGGTAGAGCTCATAAGCAGGGTAGGTGGCGATACCCAGGGCAACCAGCGCCAGGCTTATGGCCAGCCAGCTGCCAATTCCTGCTCCGCTCGTCCCGCTTTCCGGTTGTTCTCCACTCATCCGATCACACTAAAGACATCTCAAGATCGCATCATACAATGCCTGATCAGAAGCTCCAGCGGCAATCACTGTTTGAGCAACACCCTCGGTTTCTGCAGCAATCCGCGGCGCGGCCACAACGAGGCGGCACTCGCTGGTCCTGTCACCCAATTTGGCACGCAGGCTGGCGAGTGCTTCAAGGCTGGTCACGACCACAACTGACCCTGGTGCCAAGTCCAGCCAGTCTCCTGTTGGCGTTGGCGACCGCTGATAGACTTCAAGGTAGGTTACATCTGCACCCCGTCGGGTCAGCTCGCTGGCAATCAGCTCGCGTCCGCCCCTGCCACGGACGATCAATACCTTACTGCCAGTGACAGCCTGCAGACCGGGCAGCTCAAGCAACCCTTCGCTACCCGCGACGGCCGGATAATCGGCTACTATCCCGTGCCCGGATAACGCTGCTGCGGTACCAGCCCCAACTGCCAACCATCTCGGTACTAAGGGCCATTGCGGCCAATAGACCCCCAACTCCGGGAGGGCAAATCGGACGGCACTCTTACTGATAAAAATAACCACATCCTGATGGTCAATATCCATCATGAGCTGCTTTGCTTCGGGCGAGACACCTATGCCTGATAATTCGATCAGAGGGCGAGTGACCACCTTGACCCCCTGTTCCTCAAGGAGCCTGGCCAGGCCGTCGTTTTCTCCTTCCGGCCGCGTCAGCAGGACTGTCGCCATCAGCCGATCAGCTTCGCTGCACCCAAGCGCAGAAGCCGCTCACCAAGCTGAGCTGCCAGGTCATCTGCCGTTGCCAGCGTTCCTGTGATCGCTTCCCGGATGGTATGGTCACCTGTCGAATCAGCAACAAAAGCCCTTAACGTCAGCTCGCCTCCTGCCGCTTGTGCATAGACTGCAATCGGCAGATTACAAGTTGCACCCAGCGCCATGGTCACCCGCCGCTCAGCATTGACCTCAGTCCAGGTGCTGTCATCGTTGATACCGGCAAGCAGATCAAGCGTTTCACTGTCGTCGAGTCGAGACTCAATGCCTACTGCCCCCTGACCCGCAGCCGGGAGGCAGACTTCCGGCGCAATCTCATCAGTAATACGTTCCATCAGTCCCAGCCGAGTCAGTCCTGCGACCGCCAGTATGATGGCATCGTATTGCTGCTCATCCAGCTTGCGCAACCGGGTATCAACATTTCCTCGCAGCTCCTGGAAATCAAGGTGCGGATAGTTAGCGCCAATCTGCAGGACCCGCCGAAGGCTGGACGAACCCACCACAGCACCTTCAGGCAGGCGATCCAGGCTGGCATAGCGATTCGCCACGAAGGCATCAAGAGGGCTGGCCCGTTCACAGATAGCCGTAATCCCCAGGCCTGAAGGCAATTCCGCTGGCACATCCTTCATCGAGTGAACAGCAATGTCAGCGTCACCAGCCAACAACGCCATTTCCAATTCCTTGACAAAGACACCTTTACCGCCCATCTGGCTCAGCGGCGAAACCTTGTTTCGGTCTCCTTCTGTCGTCATACCTACAATATCGCAGGCAAGTCCGGCATGGCGTTTCTCAAGCAAGGCTTTCACATGATTAGCCTGCCAGAGCGCCAGCGCACTCTCTCGAGTAGCAATACGTAGTTTTTTCATGGGGGGCCCATTTAACCTGGCGCAAACCTTATGAATTATTGCTCACAATGACAACTCTCCAAAGCGTCTTCATCCCCGAAGTTCTACGCAAGACTTCGCCCGATGATCACTACGAGATCCGCAACACAAGCAACCATCAGGCATGACAGACCACTTCTGTTTGTTATAACTTAGGGCGTCGTCATCAGGTTATCGCTGATTAGAGCAAACGAGTGGCCCTTGAGTCTTGCTCAAAAGACGCTTGATCAAACACTTGATCAAGCAGAGGAAAACAAAGGAAAACAATGTCTAATATCATTCTGAATTATGAGGATTTCTCACCTGAGCTGGCGAACCGGACTATCGGCCACCTGTTTCCGGAACCTATCATCGCTACCTGCATAAGCTCTCTCGGTGAGGGAGTCGGACTTATGTCTTCGATTGCTCGTGCGGACCTGACGATGGAGTCCGGCGAGAAAAATTCCGTCATCATCAAATGTATCGCCAGAAACCATAACAGCGACCTGGCGAAGGGCATCAATTTCTACCGAAATGAGGTGAATTTCTATAATTATCTGTCGGCCGAAGCGCCTATAGCCTATCCGAAAGCCCTGTTTGCCGAAGTGGATAGAGAGACCCAGGACTTTCTGCTTGTCCTCGAAGATCTGGGTACGGAGACAGCGGGTGATCAACTGGTCAGCTGCTCTGGGGAACAGCTACTGGTTGCCTTCGAACGCGCCGCCCAGTTTCACGGGACTTTCTGGGAGCGAACCGCTGAATTCGATTGGCTCTTCTACCAGCTCGACATGAAAACGATCATGTTTCGCCGCGACGCAATCTTCCGACCGGGGGTACAGCCAACTATTGACAACTTCCCGTCCTATTTCGACGGTAATCGCGCCGACGTCGTTCACAAAATCGCTGAGCAGTTCGCAGAGCTTTTTCTGAAGGGCCTCGGTGGCCCGCAGACAATCATTCATGGCGACTATCGTACTGATAACATGTTTATGGTGGAGAAGGATGGGCGGCCAGACATCATCGCCTTTGACTGGCAGAACACCACCGGTGGCAATGGTACTCACGACATCGCCTACTTTTGCTCACAGAGCGCGGATCCACAATTTCATGGAGAACCCCAGCTCAATGCACTCAAACGCTATCATGAAACCCTCTTAGACCTCGGGGTCAGGGGTTTTAGTTTTGACGAGTGCGTTGAACGGTACCGCTATAACCTGTTACTGGTGATGATCACTCCGATCGCAATCTGCGGCACCCTCGATCAGGGTAATGAAAGAGGCGTCAAACTCGGGGAAACCATTCTGGATCGTTCCTTCTCTGCTCTGGAGTCCATGGCAGCTGCCGACCTGCTGCTATGAGTCCGGCAGTTCCCATCGAGCGCTTGTGACGCAGGTGTGATTCGAACAAAGATGCTAAATTGACGATGTGAAAAACATCCTGATAGTGACATTGGCCATCGTTGCGTGGCTTGAGACTGGTGTCGCCCAAGCCGATACCTTCCCGGAAAGACCGGTGACCATGGTGGTCGCGTTTGGCCCCGGTGGCAGCACGGACAGGATGGCAAGGGCCATGTCCACTGCTCTTGGCGAGGCATTGGGTCAACCTGTGCGTGTCATCAACAAAAAAGGGGCTGGCACATTGCTCGGAAACAATTATCTGCTGGCACAACCACACGATGGCTACACGATACTTGCTTCAAGTTTCTCTCCTTATCTGGCAAATACAATTCTGGAAGGTACCGCCACCTACGCGATAGAAGACTTCGCCTATATCAATCTGCAATGGTTCGACATGGACCTGATTGCCGTCAATCGAGACTCGAAGTACAGCACATTGCCATTACTGCTGGAGGCCATCCGAGAACATCCAGGACAGGTCAAAGGGGCTGTTGTCCGCGGCTCCGGCGGTCATCTCATCGCTCGATTGTTGCTGGAAAAGTGTCAGATACCTCAGCAACACCTTAACCTGGTTACCTACAACGGCGGCGGCATGGCAAGAGCTGCGGTCGCCGGTCATGTCGTAGACTTTATTGTTATCAGCGCCCAGGGGAGCGAGGGTATACGCGACTACCTGAAGCCGCTCGCTGTCGCAGCTGATGAACCTAATCCTAAGTGGCAAGCGCCCACTATCGCTAGCGCACTGATGGGAACTGGCTGCCAGCTGCCTCTGTTGCCGGGAACCATAAGGGGCTATGCAATGTCAGCGGCAGTAAAACGCCAGTATCCAGAAAGGTTCAACCAGATAGTCCGAGCCACGCAGGCCGTCCTGGAAAATTCCGATGTCATTGAGATGCTCGACAATGCTGCCATCGGCACGCGATGGATCGGTCCAGAGGAATCAGCACGCATTATGCAACAGACCTATACGGTCTTTCGCGACTACGCCTACCTTCTGGAGCTACACTAGTGCCCCCAAAACATCATGTCGTCGATCTCACTGTCCTCGCCGGCCTGGCTGGCATGACGCTTTTCTACGCCTACGATTGGTACAGCGCATCAAGTCACCTGCTCAACGTCATCATGGTTCTCCCGTTGACGGCTCTGATGCTTTGCGCCTGTCTACTGCAATTTTTCTTCTCTGCCCGGCACAAAGCAGCACCGGCTCAGGATGATACTGCGGCTATGGAGCAAGTACCCATTATGGTCCTGTTCGGGCTTTACGTGCTTTCTCTGAACTTTCTCGGTTTTGATTTGGCTACCTTCTTATTCATTGCAATATCGCTTCGACTGCATGGCGAGAGACGACTCCTCTGGCTGGCGGGCTACGCCCTGGTCTTTTCCGCGACAACCACGTTCTTCTTTTCCGCCATGCTGCCTTATGAAATGCCCCTGACATTTCTTGGTTTCACGTCATGATCGACACGAGCGCCCTCGCCGCCGCAATCGAGATACTATTTGCCAGCGGTACACCATGGCTTATCGTGGTACCTGGCATCATCATCGGCCTGATTTTCGGGGCAATCCCTGGTCTACAGATATCCATGGCCATGGCCATTTTTTTACCCGTCACCCTATATCTGGACTTCATGCAGGCCATGCTGTTCCTTACCGCCATTTTTACCGGAGGCACATTCGGCGGAAGTATCCCGGCGATCCTGATGAACATCCCCGGCACATCATCAGCCATCGCAACAGCCTTTGATGGCTACCCGATGGCACGACAGGGCAGACACAACATCGCCCTTGGTACCGCGCTGGCAGCATCCTGCATCGGCGTCATCATCGGCTATACACTACTGTTCTTCCTGATAAGCCCCTTATCCAAAATTGTCCTGCGAGTCGGTCCTCTCGAAATGGCCGCCGTTATCCTCTGGGGCCTGACGTTGATAGGAAGCCTTTCCAGCAGCAGTTACCTGAAAGGACTGATCGCCGCGACTTTTGGTCTGCTGGTCGGTTCAATTGGCTACAGCGAGGCCGGTGTCGCCCGTGGCACTTTCGGTAGTCCCTATCTCCTGGACGGCATACCCGCAATACCCGCCATGATCGGCATGTTTGCGGCGTCTGAACTGTTTCGGCTGTCCCGCAGTAACTACCTGGTTCCAGATGTCAGCCAGCGTCAGGTCAAGCTCGCGGAAATACTGTCAGGCTTCCGGCAGGCACTGGCGACACCACTGATTATGGGTCGCGGCAGTCTCATCGGCGTCTTCGTTGGCGCAATCCCCGGAGTCGGATCATCAATAGCCAACCTGTTGTCTTACATGATCACCAAACGCCGGTCCGCCACACCCGAGTCTTTTGGTGCTGGAAATTATCAGGGTATCGTCGCCTCGGAGTCGGCCAACAGCACTTCCGAAGCCGGTTCGATGGCAACCCTCCTCTCACTGGGCATACCCGGTGGCGGGGCGACAGCGGTCATGCTCGCGGCTTTCGCCATGCACAACATCACAGGCGGGCCGCAGTTTATTCGAGAAGAAACCGATATTGTCTATGCCATCATCATTGCGAACTTCGGTCAGGCATTCCTGCTCATCGGCCTCGGTCTTCTGCTTATCCCTCTGATGGCTAACCTGGTGAAGGTGCCGATGAAATACCTGGTTCCTTCAGTATTATCACTCGCTGTATTCGGTGCTTTTGGTTTAACAGGAGACCTGAGGGGACCGACCACCGTCCTGGTTTTCGCCATCATCGGCTGGTTGTTCAAGCGCTATGAATATTCTGTTCCTGCTGCCGTTATTGGTATCCTGTTGAGTCCAATCGCCGAGGATTCAATGATATACACCTATCAGATCAGCGGTGGCCGACCAGATTATCTCCTGGAGCGCCCCATGGCGATTCTCATACTGATACTGTTGATCATCTCCCTGTTCGGTAAACAGGTTGCGGAGCGGGTCAAATCCAGAGCCAGCCAGTGATTTCTAAAGAGACTGAAGTTCTGATTATCGGCGGTGGTAATGCCGGCCTCTGTGCGGCAATTACCGCCAGACAGGCCGGTGCGAGGGTTACGCTGATGGAGAAGGGCAGTTACGCCATGCGCGGAGGTAACACCCGGCATACGCGTAACCTGCGTGTCATGCATGACCGGCCTGTATTCAGCCTGCGCGAAGCTTACAGCGAGGAAGAATACTGGCAGGACCTGCAGCAGGTGACCGGTGGCAAGACCGACGAGGTACTGGCAAGGCTGATGATCACTGGAAGTTACGATCTGCTCCATTGGCTGCACCAGATCGGTGTAAATTATCAGCCGGCACTTTCAGGCACGCTGGGATTAGGCCGAACCAATGCTTTTTTTCTTGGCGGTGGTAAAGCGCTGGTGAATAGCCAGTATCGTGTTGCAGAGCAGCTCGGCGTAGAGATCGTCTATGATGCCGATGTCCTCGAGCTCAAAATCGACGGCAAACGTTTTGTCTCAGCCAACGGCGAAGTTGCGGGCAGGCCTTTTGAAATCTCTGCTGATGCGGTGATCATAACCAGTGGCGGTTTTCAGGCTAACGAAGAGTGGATGGCCAGGGTCTGGGGCAAGGCAGCGGAAAACTTTCTCATCAGAGGAACACCAAACAACACCGGCAAGCCCCTGGCAAGCCTGATCAATCAAGGCGCCGATACTGTTGG
>CAXPUI010000120.1:0-7629 GCA_964220205.1 Candidatus Allofontibacter communis
ACCTCGATCCCACGCAGCCGGCCGATATCAAGGAAACGTTTACGATGCGCAATGTTCTGAACCATGACCCCGACGACTCTCGTTGGCCGAGTGATGAGTTCAGGAAGACCGTGACGCTTTTTTATAAGGCCTGTATCGAGGCTGCCTATCGCATTCAGCGGGTTTGTGCGTCCGCCCTGTCGGTCGAGCAAGAATTTTTTGTCGATTACCACCAGGGAGAAAATGTCACCCTGCGGTTGCTCTATTATCCGGCTGATCAGGACGGTCCAGTGGAGTCAGGTCAACTGGGTGCAGGTGCTCATACAGATTACGGCATGCTGACTTTGTTGTTTCAGAACGGTATCGGTGGTTTGCAGGTCCAGGACGGTTCGGGTGTATGGCATGATGTAGACCCGGACCCTGAGACTATCCTGATCAATACGGGCGACCTCATGGAGCGTTGGACCAATGGCCGATTCCGATCGACTTGCCATCGCGTGCAGCCCAAGGTGGGTGCTCAAGATCGATTCTCCATAGCCATGTTTGTTGACCCGGATTCAGCGACTCCGGTAACGGTTCTCAGGAGTTGCCTGGTCGATGACGAAGTTCCCATGTTTCCGGAAATCACGGCCGGGGAGTACATCCAGGAACGTATCGAGGCCAGTCATCGCTCTGGTGTGCCCTTGTCATGATGGCTATAGGCCAGTCTGACCCGTTGCGCATAGTTTTCCAGTAGTCGATTCGAGTCAACTCCGATACAGGCTCGATGGTGTCCTGATGCGCTTTGCGTGAATAGCGTCCGTCCACGTTCTTCCCCTTCCAGAACGCACTGAAGAGTACCGACCCGGGTGTCGAAGATCGATGGATCGTCAAGATAAGCAACGGCAGACGGGTCGTGAACAGGGAAGTCGCTGGCCCCCTCAGATGTCCGGTAGAACTCTGCGTAGTAGCTGTTCATGGCAACGAGAAACGTCGAGAGAGCGCTGTTTCGAGGAAGGAGTGTCTCGACGTAACGCATAGTCATCCTGGTTGCGCTGGTCACATCCAGGCCTACCAAGGTCAGCTTAAGACGGCTGTTAAACACGATCGATGCCGCTTCAGGATCACCGATGATGTTTGCTTCGGCCCAGGGTGTGACATTGCCAGGGCTCTTGATAGTACCGCCCATGATGATCACGTCCTTTACGAGATCCTGAAAGTCAGGTTCTGCTTCCAGTGCCAGCGCGAGGTTGGTCAAGCGGCCGACGGCAAGGAGCGTGATCGCACCTGGTTGACACTTTGCAGCGTCAACCAGGTATTCAGCGGCAGACATACCACCCAGCGGGCGTGTCGTCGCTATCTGCCCCAGTTCTCCCAGACCGTCAGCGCCGTGAACAAAGTCAGGATACTCTTCCGGGATGGTCCCGGTAATTCCCTGCGCCGGGCCCCGGTAGACGGGAACATCGATGTCATAGCGATCGCACAGAAAGAGAGCGTTGCGTGTACAGACCTCAATAGGCGCGTTGCCGTGAATGGTCGTGATTCCCAGCAACTCTGTTTCCGGCAGGGCATTGAGGTACAGCAGCGCCATTGCATCATCAATGCCCGGGTCGGTGTCGAATATGACCTTCAATTGAGCCTCAATGGTTGTGTATTTATCTCGTTAAGTCTCTCCCGCAGGTAGTCGCCAGCGGTATATTCAGGCGACAACCGACGCGAGGGCTCAGGGTGACAGAAGAGGGGTGCGGTGATCCTCGGTTGATGTTGCGACATGTCGGCGGGGTTGATGACACGATGGGTCGTTGAAGGTAACAGGCGCCCGGTCAGTTCCTGAAGCATATCGCCGATATTGACAATGATTGCCCCCGTGGGCGCATTAACCGGCTGCCAGTCAGCATTTGACGGTTTGATCTGCAATCCTGTCTGAGTTGCAGCGGGCAGCAGCGTGATGAAATTGATGTCCTCATGCGGTGCTGCCCTCATGGCGCCGGGAGGTTCTCTGCCAGTCAGCGGCGGATAGCGAAGAATCCGTATCATGGTGTCCTGTCGAGACAGATAGTGTGGGAGCGACTTCTCCAGCCCCTGCCATAGCGAGTCGGGCAGATAATTCTGCAATGCTCCCAGGATATCGATTGCGAGGTCGTACATCTGGTCGTACAAACCAAGGGTTACCGCTTGCTGCGCCTCAGGTAAGCGAGTGCCAGGCCAGAACTGGTAGTATTCCTTGAGGTCCTGGGCTCGTGCTGCCTTTGCTTTCTCAGCGTCTTCGATCGAAAAGTAACCTGCCTGAGTGACCGGATCAACGGTGTATGGCTGCTTGTCGGCCGCAACAAAAAACTCATCCCAGCTCTGGTAGAACTGGATCAGTTGCCTTGTTGTAATGTTGTGTCCGACCAGTACCGCGAAGCCTGATTCGTGCAGCGATTCGGCCATCAGCCTTAGACCCTCAGTCGATTGGAGGTCAGCGACAGGTAACATTCAATTAGGCATCACCGGCGACTTTCTGTGCCAGGGTCAGTTCATGCACGGCAGGTTTGGCAAGGGCTATCTCCTCGGGTGTCAAACCTGAAAGCTCATGAGGAAAGACCAGCCACTGATCGGTTTTATGAATATAGAAATCCGGAGAAATATCGGTCGTATTTCGAGATGGCTTGTAATAAGGGGTTGCAATCTTGATGGTTTGAGGGAGGTTGGCCCGGGTCTTCTGGGTCAATTCATTCAATATCGCAACAACACTCCGCCCGGAGTCAAACACATCATCCACCAGCAACAGCTGATCTTCCGCGTTAACATGGTCGATAATGTAGTTGAGTCCATGAACGCGGACTTCTTTCTCCTGCTGGTCGATGCCGTAATAGGACGATGTTCTGATAGCGATGTGATCGGTTTCCACGCCCATGTAATCCAGGTATTCCTGGACGGCAATGCCGACGGGGGCACCGCCGCGCCAGACTCCGACGATAAAATGCGGTCTGAACCCCGAGCGATAGATCTGGTCTGCAAGCCGGAATGAATCTGTCAGCAGTTCATCCGCGGAAATAAAGTGTTTTTCCATGCTGGCAGAGTAGCATTGAGCTTGAGTATTTGTCATCGTTAACGCTGAAGAGACAGCCAGGAGAAATCATTGTACGACGTTATTGAACGTTACTTCCGACTAAAAGAACAGGCGACTGACGTGCGTACCGAGGTCCTTGCGGGTGTGACGACGTTTCTATCCATGGTTTACATCACCGTGGTGAACCCGGCGATATTGAGTGATGCCGGTATGGATTTTGGTGCTGTTTTTGTTGCTACGTGTCTCGCGGCAGCGGCGGGTACGCTGATCATGGGCCTGTGGGCCAACTATCCGATTGCCCAGGCACCGGGTATGGGGCAGAACGCTTTCTTTACCTATGGGGTGGTACTGGGGCTGGGTTACACCTGGGAAGCTGCCCTGGGTGCTGTCCTGGTATCAGGTATCCTGTTTGTTATCCTGAGTCTGCTACCGGTCAGGGAGTGGTTGATTAACGCTATTCCCGCGAACCTGAAACTCGGTATCTCAGCAGGGATTGGCTTGTTTCTTGGCTTTATTGCGCTGAAGAATGCGGGCATTGTAGCGGATAATCCCGCAACCCTTGTCACCCTTGGGGATCTGACGAGTCCTGCGGGATTTATCTGTCTTGCGGCGTTTGCGCTGATCGCGGCTTTGACAGCGCGTGGCGTTACCGGAGCGGTCATCATCGGGATGATGGTTGCCACCGCCCTGGGGCTGGTAACGGGTGTCAGCGAATACCAGGGGCTGATTTCCGCGCCGCCTTCCATGGCGCCGGTTTTGTTCCAGTTTGACCTGCTGGCTGTCCTGGATATATCAATGGTCACCGTTGTCCTAACGATGCTGCTGGTGGACGTTTTTGATACTGCTGGCACTCTGGTAGGTGTGGCCAACCGAGCGAAACTGGTTGATAGTGAAGGTAGATTGCCGCGGCTGAACAGGGCATTGCTGGCCGATTCGTCAGCGACCGTTATTGGCGGTCTGGCGGGCACATCATCTACGACGTCTTATATCGAGAGTGCTGCGGGTGTTGAATCCGGAGGTAGAAGCGGCCTGGTCGCGGTCACCGTGGCCTGTCTTTTTCTGCTTTGTTTATTCCTGGAGCCGCTGGCTCGGACGATACCTTCTTTTGCGACAGCCGCTGCATTACTCTTCGTGGCCTGTCTAATGGCCAGGAGTCTGGCAGATCTGCAGTGGGATGACTTAACGGAAAGCGCACCGGCGGTGGTTTGTGCACTGACGATGCCGCTGTCGTTTTCCATTGCGGACGGCATTGGTCTCGGTTTCATTACCTATGTTGTTGTGAAGCTTTTGAGCGGGCGGTGGCGGGAATGTCCCTTGGCTGTTTATGCTGTTGCGTTGATCTTCTTCGGTAAATTTGCGTTCCTGTAGTGCCCGCTCAATTGCCGGCGAAGCGATGTAGTTGCTCGAGATAGTGCTGCCGCCGGTCTTCGGATAGCCAGGCGATATCAAAGGCGTTTTGAGAGAGCTGAATAATTTCTGCTTTGGAAAAATTACCTTCTTCAGCCAGAGCGATAAAATTGTCGTTCATATACGCTCGGAAGTAAGCCGGGTCATCGGAGTTAATGGTCGCTTTGATACCTTTAGCCAGCATGGTGCGAATCTCCGAGCTGGTGAGCGACTGGACGACGAAACGATTTGATACGGGGCAGACTGTTAACCCGAGGCCGCGTTTGACAATCTCCTTTACCAACGCCTCGTCTTCAAGGCAGTTGACGCCATGGTCAATTCTGTCCACATCGATCAGTTCCAGGCATTCCCTGATGTGTTCGAGAATGTCCTTCTGGTTGACGTCGCAGTGCATGGTCAGCTTGTAACCCTCGGCACGAGCTCTCTCAAAAACCTCCGAAAACTTTGCAGGGGGATTGTCTTTTTCATCCGAGTCCAGGCCGACGCCGATGATGCCGTGCTTGAAAGGCAGGCTCATTTCCAGGTGTTCCATGGCGGACTCTGCGCTCATGTCACGGAGAAAGCACATGATCAGGTTTGATTCGACGCCCAGGTTCTTCTGAGCATCTGCCTGGGCCTGCTTTATTCCGTTGATGACTGTTTCAAAGTCCACGCCCCTTGAGGTGTGGGCTTGAGGGTCAAAAAAGGGCTCGACGTATACGACATTGTCCGCGGCAGCTCTTTCGAAGTACTTGTAGGCCAGTTCATAGAAATCTCTTTCTGTCCGCAGTACATTCATCGCAGCGTAGTAGAGTGCCAGGAACGACGGCAAGTCGTGGAAATCGTAGGCATCGATGACCTGCTCAGCTGTGTCGTACTCCAGTTCTATGTTGTTGCGCTGTGCCAGTTCGAATATGTGTTCAGGTTCCAGGGTCCCTTCAAGGTGAACATGAAGCTCAGCTTTGGGCATTTTCTCAATAAAATCTTTCATCCGAATGTCTCTCCAACGCTGGAAGTCGATGTTATCACTTTACACGACGCCCAGCTTTGATACATTGCAGAACAAGCCAATGGAAGACCGATGGTAAGCAAAATGGCAGAAGATACAGGCGAGCCCGTGCTGCTTTATGGTCTTGATGATCGGCCGGCTTTACCTGCTGCCTCATTTGCTGGTTTTCAGCATCTGCTGGCGATGTTTGGTGGCATTCTGACGGCGCCGCTTATTGTGGCCCTGGGTATGGGACTGGATGCAGCGGATACCACCTACGTGATCTCAGCAGCCCTGGTTGTTTCAGGGTTCGCCACACTGGTGCAGGTAAACCGCCTGGGCTTCCTCGGGACCGGGCTGTTGAGCGTCCAGGGAACGAGTTTTGCCTTTATCGGACCGCTCATTTTTTCTTATGAAAAGCTGGTGTTGAATTTGCCATCGGGTGAGGCTCTAGGGGTTATTTTTGGTTCCAGTGCCTTTTGTGCCATCGTGGTTATGGGTCTGTCGGTGTTTATCCGTCGCCTCAAGAACGTCATCACAAACAATGTTGCCGGGGCGACGATTATCTTGCTTGGCCTTTCACTGGTGGCCACGACCCTTGCAGGCCTGGAGCGAGAATATTCTGCGGCTGGAGGTATGGCAGGGAAGGGGGGCAGCCTCTTAATGCTGGCTGCCCTGGTCTTTGGCATTATCCTGGTCCTTGCGCTTCAGCGGCGTGCCTGGCTTCGACTCAGCAGCATTACGATTGGCCTCGCCGCGGGTGTTATTACATCGGCGTTTACGGGGTTTGCCGACTTTTCAGGTCTGTCCACGGAGTCGCTGGTGTTTACCCCGGAAATAGGCCGATATCCGCTTGGTATCGATCTGCAGGTCGTTGTTATTTTGATGCCCATCTACCTGGTGTCGGCCATGGAGTCCGTAGGTGATATCACCGCGACTGCCAATCTTTCAGGTCTGGCGACCGGGGGTGATGACTATTGGGAGAGAATGCGCGGGGGTATTATGGCGGGTGCGTTTGCTTCACTGATAGCGTCCTTGTTAAGTACGTTCCCGAGTACCACTTTTTCTCAGAACAACGGGGTTATTCGCCTGACAGGGGTCGCCAGTCGATATGTTGGCACCTATGTCGCGTTGTTCCTGGTTTTGCTGGGTTTACTGCCCCTCGTTGCAGCGCTGTTTCAGGCTATTCCCACAGTTGTCGTCTATGGCGCTACTCTGCTGATGTTTATGCTTGTGGCAGTATCAGGCTTCAGGGTGATTCAGGATAGCCGGCCACGCCGACGCGACTATCTTGTGGTGATGCTGGCGATCTGCCTGGGCTACGTTATTGCCAGCACCATTCATTGGGTTCCTGGCTTGTCGCCTGAACTGATCACACTCTTCCAGTTCCCCGTATCTACCGGGGCTCTGCTGGCTATTCTACTGGAGTTCATTGTTCCCGGTCGGGTGCGTGGTGCTGATACCAGTGATTAGCGATGTCGACGCGGCGACAGATCCATACATCGGACTTTCGGCTTACATAATCCAGGAATCGCGAGAGCGCCGGGGTGCGGCCGGGCCGGCCAGCTATCCGGCAATGTAGTCCTACACTCATCATCCGTCCGCCCTCGTCATAAAGCGTGTCAAAGCTGTCTTTCAAGTAGCTGTAGAACTGGTCTCCTGCGTTAAACCCCTGGGGGCTGGTAAAACGCATGTCGTTGGCATCGAGTGTGTAAGGGATTATCAGGTGATGCGGGTGCCCTTCCGAGTGCCAATAGGGCAGGTCATCTGCGTAAGAGTCGCTGTCGTATAGAAAATGATCCCATTCCAGCAGCAGTTTTCTGGTGTTGGGGCTATCACGGCCGGTGTACCAGCCGAGAGGTTTCCTGCCGGTCATCCGCTCATGGATGGCAATGGCCTTCGCCATGTGCTCTCTCTCGATAGAGGCCTCGATGTTCTGATAATTTATCCACCGGTATCCGTGTGACGCTATTTCCCAATCAGCATCGAGCATGGCTTCCACAGCGTCTGGGTTTCGCTCCATCGCCATGGCTACGCCATAAACGGTAACTGGCATGGCATAGTGCCTGAAGAGCCGATACAGGCGCCAGAAACCGGCGCGGCTGCCGTATTCGTACAGTGACTCCATGCTCATGTGACGGTTCTTGAAAGCCTCAGCGCCAATAATCTCCGAAAGAAAGGTTTCAGAGGTCTCATCACCATGAAGAATGTTGCTTTCACCCCCTTCCTCGTAATTGATGAC
>CAXPUI010000121.1:0-3627 GCA_964220205.1 Candidatus Allofontibacter communis
ACTGGCGGTCGCGTTGTGGATCACTATGTCGATACCATCCATCTCGGCCGCTGCATGCTGCATCCATGCTACGGTGGCGTCATAGTCGGCGACATCACAGACATATCCCGTTGCTGTGCCTGAAGCGCTTAACTCTTCCACCGCTGCACTTACCTTTGCGTCAGTACGAGCCGCAATCTGGACAATCGCCCCCTCCTCCAGGAAAGTTTTGGCGACTGCCAGTCCGATACCCTGACTACCACCGGAAATGACAACCTTTGCACCGTTAAGTTGAAGATCCACGATATTGTTCCTCTTGAGTTAAATTGGAAACCCCGGCAATTCGCCATCACCTGCCGAATCATCTTGGGGCTCATCAGGGCCCGAAAATTCTTTTAGCAGCGGTCGCAGCAAGACCTCCCCAACGATATTCAGCAGGCCTAATCTGAAACCTCAATCTTCTGGAAGTTAGGTGGCCTCTTCTCAACGAAGGACGCCACCCCTTCCTTGAAGTCGCTACGCTTCAGGCTTTCGTCCATCCAGACGGTAGACTCATCCATTGACTCACCTAGTTCCCGGTTGAGGTGCTTGTAGACCTGACGCTTCATCATCATGATCGACATGGGCGCAGAAGTACCGGCAATTTCCCTGAGGAAATTCTGCGCGTCAGTAACACTTTCGCCGTCTTCGCAGAGGCGATTGGCGTAACCCATACGATAAGCTTCCTCTCCGTCAACCCGACGTGAACTCCAGTAGATATCGAGGGCGTTCGAGGGCCCCACAATTCTGGGCAACATCCAGCTGGTACCGTGTTCAGCGATCAGCCCCCGGGGACCAAAGGAAGTGACGATCTTTGCTTTTCTTTCCATAAAGCGCATGTCGCAGAAAGTCGCGTAACTGAAACCAAGACCTGCTGCGGCGCCATTGATAGCGGCAATCAGGGGTTTTCTCAAACCCAGGAAATAAGTCGGCGAAGATTGGTAATTGGGGTCATTATCAGGATTACCCGGGTCCACCTTTAACTCATCATGGGAGGGCCCCGAACGTTCCCCGGCATCACTCAGGTCGCTGAGATCATTCATGTCAACCCCTGCACAGAAGCCTCGACCGGCGCCGGTCAATACCGTGCCGATGACATCGGCATTGCGCTCTGACTGATCAAGTGCATGACGCACCTCGGCCTGCATCAGGCCGGTCAGTGCGTTGAGTTGATCCGGCCGGTTCATGGTGATGGTTGCTACCGGACCCTCGGTCTCATACAAAATGTGCTGATACTCTCGTGTCATGACTCCTCCAATCGTCTGCTCTTAAATGATTGCTTCAATCAGGTGAGGACCTTTGTTCGCCATACAGTAAGCAAACTGGTCGTTGAATTCTTCCGCGGTAGTAGCGCGGGTTGCCTCGACACCCATACCCTGCGCCAGGGCGCAAAAGTCGATGTCAGGGTTTGACAAGTCAAACATCGACAGTGCCATGGGTCCAGCATCGTTGGCAGCACCCACATTATGCAGTTCCATATTCAGGATATTGTAAGTCCGGTTATTCCAGATCACTGTAGTGACGTCCAACTGCTCTCGAGCAATAGTCCAAAGTCCCTGGATCGTATACATACTCGAGCCATCTGCCTGCAGATTGACAATCTTTCTATCCGGACAGGCAATCGCAGCGCCAATAGCGAGCGGAATACCACCACCAATTGCACCACCCGTGACAGCGATCAGGTCATGTTGCGGCGCGTTCATCGTCAAGTTGTAAGACGCACCGCCGGAGGTCGTCGATTCGTCCGCAATAATGCAATTCTCAGGCAACATCGCCGCGATCGCATGACCAGCGGACCGGGGCGAGAGTTCACCTTTCTGCAATTCTGGAACAATCAGCGGGCTACGTGGATCTTCAGCCATTTTATCGATTGCCGGGGCACCTACTTCATCCGCCAGAGCTTCAAGGGCAGCGACCTGGTCATCCGCCAAGGTCGATAATTTGAAAGGTTCGACGCCTTCCGGCGTGCAGTCTGACCTCTTGCCGGGATAGGCAAAGAAAGTGACCGGCCTGTCCTGGCCGACCAGGATCAGTTCATCACAACCATCAAGCGCAGCATAAATCTGGTCTGGGAAGTAAGGCAGTTTTGGAATATTGACCCGACCGGCACCACGTTCAGCCCGTGCGTGAAAGGTCGACAGATACATTGTTGTACCCGTTTTTTCTCGAATGCGGGCAGCGGCTTCCAGCCCTCTCGCGCTTACAGCAGAGCCATTAATCAACATGACAGCTTTACCTGCTTTCTCCAGGCGTCGCGCTGCGTCTTTAATGATCCCATGATCAACCGCTTTCGGCCCGGCCACGGGAACTTTGTCTGCGACAACACCCCCTGGGTCCCAGGCGGTGTTCGCTGGCAACAACAATGTCGCGATACCCGGAACATCAGACTGGCTGGCCGCAATGGCGTCGGCTGCATCAGCACCGACATCCTGCGCCGTCTGGCTGACCCGCAGCCACTTGGAGAACGGCTGGGCATAGCCCTCAATATTCGACGTCAGCGGCGCCTCATACTGGCGATGGTGCGTTGCATGCTCACCAACGATGTTGACCAGCGGCGTAAAAGCTTTCTGAGCGTTGTGCAGGTTAGCAATAGCATTACCCATACCTGGCCCGAGATGAACCAAGGCTGACGCTGGTTTCCCTGCCATGCGGGCATAGCCATCAGCTGCGCCCGAAGCAACACCCTCGAATAAACAGAGAATACCACGCATCTGCGGCACGCTATCGAGCGCCGCGACAAAATGCATCTCAGACGTCCCCGGATTTGAAAAACAGACTTCAACCTCTGACTTAACCAGGCTGGCTATAAGACTTTGTGCCCCATTCATACTCATCCCCTACTTCTTTATTGTCAGTCACACTTAATCAGGCAGGTTCATACAATGCCCGATTTGGACGCAACTCACCACATCCGTGACCGAAGTCGGGGGTCAGAATGAAGGCCGTGACACCAGTCCCGGCCTTCCGACGGGGTCAACTAACGATCAAAGCGATCAAGTTGCATGACTTTGGTCCAGGCCTTGACGAAATCAGCGACAAACCGCTCCTGAGCATTGTCATAGGCGTAGACTTCAGCGACTGCTCTCAGTTCCGAATTGGAACCAAAGATCAGGTCCACCGGCGTGGCTGTATACACAAGTTCTCCACCTGAAAACCCTCCATAAACGCCTTCAGACTGTTTCTGCCAGGTGATGTCCATGTCCAGCAGGTTAACGAAGTAGTCGTTGGTCAGGGAACCGGGCGTCTCTGTGAACACACCGTGTTTGGAACCGCCGGCATTACCGCCCAGAACTCTCATGCCCCCTACCAGCACCGTCATCTCCGGAACGGTCAGATTCAGCTGGTCAGCCTTGTCCACCAGCATCTCTGTAGGGGTTCTATAGGCCGTGGTGACGTCAAAGTAATTACGGAACGCATCCGCAGATGGCTCGAGCAAAGCAAACGAGGCAACGTCAGTGTCCTCCTGTGAGGCATCCCCGCGCCCTGCGGAAAACGGTACATCGACGTCTACTCCCGCTTCTTGGGCTGCTTGTTCAATCGCCGTACCACCACCCAGCACAATCAGATCCGCCAGGCTTATCTTGTCTTCACCAAAATCGGCTCTTATCT
>CAXPUI010000122.1:0-3061 GCA_964220205.1 Candidatus Allofontibacter communis
GGTAACGGAACCAGCGGTGAGTCCGGCGATGTTGTCTTCACACTGCCGCCCGATGCCTTTCATACCGACTTCCGCATACGTTTTGTTCAGGACTCAGGCAACAGCGGCAACTTCGATTTCTGGCACATCGACGATGTGGTAATTGATGGCTCTTCGTCACCGCTGACTTGTGCAGGTGATACCTTTGGTACGGGTACCCTGTCGCCGGATGACTGGATAACCAATGTATCCAGTGGCAACTTCACGCCCGGTATTGTCAACGGTCGGCTCCGGATGACAGAGGCCGCTGGCAACCAGGCGACGGCCGCAACGTTCCAGAACCTGATTCCGGGAGCGGACAATTATGTGCGGCTTGAATTCGACTACTTTGCGTACGGTGGCAACGGGGCGGACGGCCTGACGGTTGTGCTGTCGGATGCCTCGGTTACCCCTCAGCCCGGGAGTTTCGGGGGGTCCCTTGGATATGCCCAACGCAACAATGGCGACCCCGGATTCGCGGGCGGTTGGCTGGGCATTGGCCTGGATGAATTCGGTAACTTTTCCAACGCCACTGAAGGGCGCGTGGGCGGTATTGGCTTTGTTCGTGATGCGGTTGCTATCCGTGGCGCTGCCCAGAGCAACTACCAGTACCTGGGAGGAACCGGTTCCCTGAACCCGGGAATCGACCAGCCAGGTAATAATCCAACGCCTCATCGGTACCGGATTATTGTGGACTCGAGAGGCGGTGTGGGGCCGATTGTTTCCGTCGAGCGGGATGTTTCGGGAACTGGTAATAATTTCCAGCAGCTTGTTCAACTGGACCTGAGCAGTTTCCCGAATCAACCGGTAACGCCTCAAAACTTCTACCTTTCTTTGACTGGTTCAACCGGTGGTTCCACCAACATCCACGAGCTGGATAATCTGCAACTTTGCGCTGAAAAGCTGAACCCGGTCGGTAAGCTGGTAGATCACTTCGAATTCGTGCATGACGGCACAGCACTGACGTGTCAGCCGGAAACGATCACGCTCAGAGCCTGTGAAAATGCCGATTGCAGTGTGCTTTATACGGACCCGGTGGATGTAACACTCAATCCGTCGGGTTGGGTCGGCGGCGACAGTTTTTCATTCAGTGGCGGCCAGACCACTCGCCAGTTGCAGATTACTACAGCGGGAACGGCAAACCTGGGGATTGCATCTTCAAACCCTTCAACGAAGGCATTTACCCAGACCCTGTGTGACGATGGAAGTGGTAACGTTTCGACCGCAGCTTGTGAACTGCCTTTCCTTGATGCCGGGCTTGCCTTCGATGTACCGGATCTGACCTCGCACCGGCCAGCCACTTCAGTCCAGGTGAGCGCAGTGCGGCGGGATAACCAGACTGGTGCGTGCGTTCCGGCTTTTGAGAATGTCCAGCGGGAGGTTCGTTTCTGGTCGACGTATGTTGATCCAGCCCCCTCGGGGCGCCCGGAAAGCCGACCGGTTTTCGTTGAAAACGCGGCGGTTGGTTCCGGCCAGGCCAACGCGACGCCGATCAGTCTGCAGTTTGGTGCGGGCGGTATCGCAGAGGTGGATGTTGTTTATCCTGACGCAGGCCTGATGAACCTGAACGCTCTCTACCTCGGCTCGGCAGCAACCGGCGACGACGGTTTACAAATGCCAGGCGCAGACAGTTTTGTCAGTATTCCGGCTGGTTTTTGTGTGACATCCGCGGGTGATTGCCCGGCCGGGAACGCGACCTGTCCTGCATTCCGGAAAGCGGGACAGACGTTTGATCTTTCGATCACCGCTGTGGGTTGGGAGCAGAACGGCGATGGTGATCTGTGTCAGGGCAATCCGATTACGCCCAATTTCCGGTTACTGGATATACCCTTGTCTTCCAGCCTGGTTCAACCTGCTGGTGGGGCACCCGGTTCAGTATCACCCGTCAGCTACTCCCACACCAGATCCTCATCGGCAGAAGAGATTGTGGCAGCCGAGGTCTCAGAGGTCGGTGTTTTTCGTTTTGAAGCTTCGCCCGTGCCAGGAAGCTACCTCGGGCGAGACGTGCCCGGTGGGCAAAGTGTTCCAATCGGACGCTTTTACCCGGACCGCTTTCAGTTATCGGTCGATCCCGGCTAGTTTGAGGCCCAGTGTACGACGGGTTCGGCTTTTGTTTACACCGGACAGGCGTTCGAATGGCTGGTTACACCTTCTCTGACCATTGAGCCTTTGTCGGTGCAGGGAACCCGAACACGGAATTACACATTCACTGGATTCCAAAGGCTCGTCGCCTCCGATATCAATCGCTCGTATCCAACGTCCGATACTGCCGCTGTCGACACGGCTGGCGCGTTTATGGCGCTTTCGCCAACCGAGGTCGGCGGCAACCTCACGGCTCCGGTGTCTTCGCTGGGTTCAGGGGTGATGCTTTATGATTTCTCGGCGTCGGACCGCTTCGTTTATAACAAGACCTCCGATTCCCGGATAGCGCCATTTGTGCCACAGCTTGAGTTTTCGGTGACCAGCCTGACTGACTCTGATGGTGTGGCAGCCGCCGCTTCACCATACCTGTTTACACCCGCCGCCGCTTTTGATGTCCGGTTTGGCCGATTCACTCTGGAGAACGTTTATGGCCCGGAAAATATCGGGTCGCTCGCAATGCCGTTCAGGCTTGAGTACTGGGATGGGTCACGTTTCATGACCCACACAGATGATAGCTGCACGATCTGGAATACAGCTGATTTGACCAATTCGGCAAATCACCATTCGCTCAGTGCCAGTGCGCCATCAAGCGGCAACTTCTCCATGGGCGAGGCCACGCCGCTGGAACTCGTGCCCAACGGTACCCGTGGGACCGATTCTTTGGTCTGGAATGTCGACGCCTGGCTGGAGTTTGACTGGAATGATGATGGCGTTCTTGAGGATCCGCTTGGGCTGGCAACGTTCGGCGTCTATCGCGGCCACGACCGCGTGATTTACTGGCAGGAACGATAAAAAAGGGCAGGACGCGAGTCCTGCCCCAAAACATCAACGAACCCCGGCGGTTCGCCAATCGTCAGTCTTCCTCGTGTTCCGGATGATCCATCCCCAGCTCGTTGATTTT
>CAXPUI010000123.1:0-13935 GCA_964220205.1 Candidatus Allofontibacter communis
AATGAAACTTCTACGTAATGTACTTAGCACAACGATTATTTTGACCACATTCGGTGGTCCATCCATCACACTGTCAGAAGAATCTTCCAGAACAATTGAAGAAATAGTGGTCACTTCACGTCGCCGCGATGAATCCGTTCAAGATGTGCCGCTGTCAGTTACCGCTTTTGGCGAACAGCGTATTGAACAGCTGAAACCAACCACGTTGCGCGACTTTGACGGTCTTGCTCCTAACGTCTACATCGGCATGAATACCGCCGGACCTGGCGCTTCGGCCATTTATATACGAGGTGTAGGCTATGCCGATATTGAAAAATCTCAAAGCCCGCAAGTTGGTGTCATCGTTGATGGTATCCAGATGGGCTCTTCTACTGGACAGTTGATCGATGTCTTCGATGTGGAAAGCATCGAAATCAACCGCGGTCCACAGGGGGTTCTCTTCGGCAAAAACACGATCGGCGGCAATATTGTTGTTAACCGTGTCCGGCCACAATTTAATGAGTTGGGAGTAACGGCCAGTGTCGAGCTGGGTAATTTCGACTCACAAAACGTCAAGGCCAGGATTAACCTGCCTATCGCTGATGACACACTGGCTCTCAAGATCGGCGCAATTGTCAGGGAACGTGATGGCTACTATGACAACCTGACCCTAAACCAGACAGCAGGCGATGTCGACTTTAAAGCTTATACCATGGCACGGCGTTGGGCACCGAGCGACAACTTCGAAGCGACGCTGACCTACGACAATATTGACGACTCCAGCCAGATACCACCACAAGATCCAAGGTTTGATGGCGATGATCCATTCATCAACCTGGCTGACAAGGAAGAGCCCACCACTTATGACGTTGACCAGTTTTCCATTCGGGCTAACTGGGATATCAACGACAATATGACCCTGCACTCAGTCACCGGCTGGCACGATGGCTTTGATGAAGTCAATCAGGACTTCGATGGCGCAGCGATTGATGGTGGAGCGTCGCCTTTCGCTCAGTTACATACCCTGCGAAGCCAGAACTTCGAAATGTTCACCCAGGAACTTCGACTGAACGGTTCAATCAACGATAACCTGGATTTTATGGTCGGTTACTACTACTACGATTCCGAACTTGACTTCCAGCAGTTGACTAACAATGTTCTGCAGATCCCCTTTGGGTTGCCGCCGGGCGTCCCGTGCGCGGCTCTCAGTCCTGTCGTCGGTACAACGTTGAGAGACAACCCTAACCCGGCTATCGGCAATGCCTTGTGCCAGTTTGCGAATGCACGCAGCACGCAGATAGCAGGTGAGGAAGTGGAATCCAGCGCCTTCTTCGGATCGTTAACCTGGCGCCCGACGGAGCAACTGGAACTCATGGTTGGTGTTCGAAATATCCAGGAGGATAAAGAAGCATTTAACTCCTACTTCAACCATGGAACGGGGGAATTCGACACGACAGGTATCGATCAGGAGCATAACTTCGCGCCGTACCCGACCGTTCCGGGCAATGCAGTGTCAGGCGACGACGACTGGGATGACACCATCATGACAGCCTCGGTCAGTTACCAGATGACTGATACGAACAGACTCTATCTGAATTACTCGGAGGGTTTCCGATCCGGCGGTTTCAGTATCCGCGGCGCGCGGGGAGGCTCGGACTATTCTTTCGATCCGGAAGAAGCTGACCAGATAGAGATTGGCTCCAAGAACGAGTTCTTTGATGGGGCTCTGCACTTAAATATTGCTTACTATCAGCTTGAGCGCGAGTCCAGCCAGTTCAGCTCAATCATCACACTGCCACCAGGTTCCATTCCAGGTACCACGACCCTCATCAACAATGGTGCCGGTTCCGAGTACGACGGTTGGGAGCTGGAAGGACGCTGGATAATCGATGATAACTGGTCCTTCATCTTTAACGGCGGCACCCTGGATGTCGATAATACCGAGTTTACGATTGCCTGCGAAAACCTTGACGGCTGCGCCGGGGGCGACCCCGAAGGTACGCTCCGGACACTGGGTGGTAACTCGGATTCTCGACAACCAGAATGGAGCGCCGCCTTCAATGTCTCCTATGTCAGGGATATTGGCCCCGGGACCTTCTACGCCAATGTTGGCTACAAGAAGGTCGGCAACTTCCTCCTGGTTAACACTGGCGGTGGCGCAGACCAGCGCCTCTACGAAGGCGGCTATGGTCAATGGGATGCACGCCTGGCCTACGACCTCGAGCTTGCAAGTGGCTCGCGGCTGAGCCTCAGCGCCTATGGCCGCAACCTGTCTGACGAAGAATGGCGGGAACAAGCGCTGTTCCTCGGTGGTTTCCTCACCGGATTCCAGGGCTGGGGAGCACCAAGGGTTGGATTCTTTGAAGTTAAGTATTCAATGTAACTGAAGATCAGCCAACATATGAAAGGGGTTGCCAGGCAACCCCTTTTTTTCACCGGAGAAAAACTATGAGCAACACCAGTATCGTCATGGCATTTATTGACGCCTGGAACAACATGGACTGGGATGGCGCAGCAGATCTGCTGACCGAAGATGTCATCTGGCACAACATTCCCATGGCAAAAGTAGAGGGTAAGACCGCAGTTGACCAGGCCATGCGAGGCATGGGTCCTGAGAGTGTTGATTGGGAGGTCATCTCCATTGCGGAAAATGGCAACAAGGTACTGACGGAACGCATTGATCGCTTCGATATGCCTGGCGGCAAGAAAATCGATCTGCCGGTCATGGGGACCTTTGAGATTACCGAAGGCAAGATCAGCGCCTGGCGGGATTATTTCGACCTAGGAACCTTTACCAGCCAGATGGCGTAGACGACTTTCCAGATGGGAAGCCCGGGGAAAACACCATGACCATTACGACCCACAAGACCTTCTGCCGATTTTGTCACGCCTACTGCGCCATCGAAGTCGATGTTGAAGACGGAAAGCCAATCACCGTCAGAGGCGACACCGAAGATCCGGTCTACGGCGGCTATACCTGCCTGAAAGGCCGGGAATTGCCAGAGCAATATACGACCCCCCTGAGAGTATCGAACTCCCTGAAACAACAGCCTGGTGGTGAGTTTCAGGAAATCGACACGGATCAGGCCATGGACGAGATCGCCGAGAAAATCCAGCAATTGATCCGGGATCATGGGCCACGGTCTATCGCAACTTACGTGGGCTCCTATGGCTATCAGAATTCCGCCGCACTGGTGATTCCCAAAGCCTGGCACCAGAGCATCAACTCCCCTTCTTACTACACTTCGGTCACCATTGATCAGCCAGCCAAACGCATATCAGCCTCCCGGGTTGGAGCGTGGGGCGGCGGTACCCATAAGTTCACCGATGCCGATGTCTGCATGATGATCGGAAACAACCCTGTGGTCTCACAGTTCACCCCTTTTGGAGGCCCACCCCCTTTCTCGCCTTATGCACGAATTCGTGACGAGATGAAAAAGGGCATGCAGATTATCGTTGTTGATCCGCGGCGTACTGAGGTGGCAAACCGGGCGACACTGCACCTGCAGGTTAATCCTGGTGAAGATGCTGCACTTGTCTCGGGCATGATTCATATCATCCTTGAGGAAGGCCTTTACGATCAGGAGTTCTGTCGCCATCACGTCACAGGGCTGGAAGAACTCAGGGAACGGGTTGCACCGTTCAAACCTGAGTATGTAGCCAGGCGATGCGGCATCGAGACGGCCCAGCTCATTTCAGCCGCGCGGATATTCGGCCAGGCTGAACGTGGCGTCGCCGTGGGCGGCACCGGTCCCGACATGGCCCCTCACGGAGTATTGACCGAGCATCTGATTCTGACACTCAATACCATCTGCGGGCGATTCAACCGCGAGGGTGAAACGGTCCCCAATCCAGGCATGATATCCCCACCGGTGCCAAGACGGGCCGAAGTCCACGAAGCCAGACCCGCCTTCGGGCACGGCCCCAAGTCTCGAGTACGTGGCCTGGGAGAAATTATCGGCGAGATGCCTACCGCCGCCCTGAATGACGAAATTCTGCTGGAAGGCGATGGCCAGGTTAAAGCACTGATCTGTCTTGGCGGTAATCCGATGGTTGCTTTTCCCGACCAGGACAAAACGAAAGCAGCCATGGACAAACTGGAGCTGCTGGTCTGCGTTGATCTTTACAAGTCCGCTACGGCCAAGCTGGCCGATTACATCATCGCTCCGACGATTTCCCTGGAAAGAGACGATATGACCATACTGACGGATACCTGGTATGACGTCCCGTACGCCCACTACACCAAGGCCGTCCTCCCCAGAAACGACCAGAGCCGTGAAGAGTGGGAGATTTACTGGGAATTGTCTCACCGGACCGGCATACCAATCGAATTACCGGGCGGCCAGCTTGATCCAGCCGTGCGGCCATCCAAGTACGATGTCCTTAAACTGATTACCGCCAACTCGCGGGTGCCCATTGACGAAATGCGCGCAAAGGGCAAGGGACACATCTACGATGACATTGACGTACGGGTCGAGCCCGGTCGCGAAGATCGACGCGCAAAACTGCAGCTCCTGCCGGCCGGGGTCCCTGAAGAAATTACTCAGGTCTACGAAGAAAACAACTGGAGAGATGGGAAGATTATTGACGACGGAAAGGAATATACGCACTTGCTGATCAGCCGGCGCGTCAAGCATGTCTTTAATTCATCAGGCCAGCAACTCACCAATCTGCAGAAGAAAGGCACAACGAATCCCGCCTACATGAATCCGTCAGATCTGGACACCCTGGGCATGGAATCAGGAGACCTGATAGAGATCTCAGGTGCAGCAGGCATGCTGGTGGGAGTCGTCGAAGCTGCTCGAGATGTGAAGCCTGGGGTCATTTCAATGGCCCATGCCTGGGGCGATACCCCAGGCAACTGGGGTGAAGTCAGAGAAAAAGGAGCCAGTACAAACCGACTTATCGACGACAATCGGACCTACGACCCCATCACCGGTCAACCAAGGATGACGGCCATCCCTGTGAACCTCCGCCAGGTTCATATGGAAACAGCCTGAGACTGATGTTGGACGCGCAGCACCTCCTCCTGGTTCGCCATGGTGAAACCGTGGGTAATCTCGAACAGATTGCCCATGGTCAAACCGAATCGCCACTTAACCCCCGGGGAATCCGCCAGGTGGAAGAAACCGCCAGCATGCTCAGTAACTGGGAACGCCGCTATGCCATGGTTTATGCCAGCCCCCTGTCCCGTGCGCAGCACACCGCGCAGATCATTGCCGATGCACTTGGCCTCCCGCTACACACTCACGATGACCTCAAGGAAGGTTCACTCGGCGAATGGGAAGAAGTCACTTATGACGAGCTGGAGCAATTGGGTTTTGCTCGAAAATCCATCCGAGATGATGACTTTGTGGGACATGGTGGCGAATCGCCTAATCAGCTTGGACAGCGGGTGATGACTGCTGTTGAACAGATCACGCAGGCACACCCCGGAGAGAACATCATCATCGTCAGCCACGGAGCCGCCATAGCGCACTTGCTTGCACGGGTTTTGCAGACGAGCCCCGCGTTCGGCTATCAGTACCTCATGCACAACGCTGCCGTCACTGAGGTCCAGTTTACCGGGGACAAAGAGCCGGAGATGACAGCGTTCAACCGCTATGAGCACCTGTCCGCTGAACTCCGGGCGGATCCCCTGCGGAGAGATCAGAATGTCAACAAATAAACTACCGCTTGTCGTCGAAGAATTGACCACCGAATGGTTGCAGGACACGTTGTTGCCACACCTGCAGGACGCCAGGCTCAGGAGCTTCAGCGCGAACATCATAGGTGTGGGCGAAGGCTTTATGGGCCAGCTGGCCAGGGTCAGTCTCGAATACGAGGATAGTAACGAGTCCGCACCAAGAAGCCTGATCGCCAAGTTTGCAGCGACCCGCCAGGACACCCGCGATATGGCGGCTGACCAGAATCTCTACGAAAGAGAAATCGGCTTCTATCGCGATATTGGACACGAAGCTGGCGTTCCTATCCCGACCTGCTACTTCAGTCAGTACCTGCCGGAGTCAAACCATTTCGTCCTGCTTCTCGAAGACCTGGCACCGGGAGAACCGACTGATCAGGTCATCGGTGCAGATAGAGAAACCTCCCGAGAAGTCATCGAGCACTTCGCCAGGCTCCATGCCCGCTGGTGGAACGATGAGAGTCTCCATGACTATGAGTGGGCGCAGTGGATCATCAAGTCGACCCCGATGGAACAGACGCTGGAACTCTACGACAGGAGCCTTGAAGAAGTAGAGGTACACGGCAAGTTTGACAAGTACCCGGAAATGAAACGAATGATCCGGCTGCTCGGGCCACTTTTTCAATTTGACCCCGAACCTCCCTACCCCTTCACCCTGACCCATGGTGATCTGCGCTCTGACAATATCATTCGACCAACCGTTGATGGCGGCAGGTTTGCGATCATCGACTGGCAACTGTCCGGTATTGGCGATCCCGTCAATGACATCGTTCGCTGGCTGACCCAGAGCATAACCATTGAAGATCGCAAGGCCACAGAAACAGAACTGTTGAAGCTGTACCATGAACGCCTGGTCGAGTACGGGGTAACAGGTTACAGCTACAAGAAATTTCTCAACGACTACCGCCTGAATATCATTGTTGTTTACCTGATGTTCTCGATGTCCATGGACGCAGTGGATCAGTCATCGGAACGGGCACAGGCACTATTCCATGAGTTTTATTCCAGGCTCGATTCCGCGCTGGCAGACTGGCAGGTTGAGAACAACCTGAAAATGCTTCCTTATATTTACCCGTTCATTAAATTTGGACTCATTCTGAAAAAACTCTTTAAAGGAGTAAAACGCCCTTGAAGACCGTAGACAGTCGACACAACTGGCGACATATCGATCAACTGCTTGAAGCAGAAACCGATGAGTGGCGCCGTCACATGTTGTTGCAGCTAAAAGAGCATGTACAGGCGGAATGCGGCGGTGCACTTGAACCGCTGCTCGAAACAATGGCCGATGAGCCAGCATTCCATATATGGTCAGCAACCGAAGACAATGGTCCCAAGGGAGCTGAAGGTCTCAGAGATTTTTATGCAGGGCTTATCGCCTCAGGCTCTAACCGGTTCGAGTACGCGGTCGAGCGGATTGTTATAGGCGACGACACCCTTGTAACAGAAGGGGAACTCTATACACCTTTCTCGGGTGAACAGCTGACGGCGATGGGCCTCGAGGGCTTCGAGCGCACCAAATACTATGCGACCAAAGGCAGAACCGTGACTTTCTGGCCTTTCGAAAGATCAACCGGAAAAATTATCGGCGAAGACATTTATTCGCTGACATCCGAGATCACAGAGGCTGAAGAAGTCGTCCTGAACGAATATATCTACGGAGAAAAATGATGAAAGCAGCCGTGTTTACAGGCCCAGGAAATCCACTGAGCATCCAGGAAATAGACCAACCGGTCATGCTACCTCATGAAATGCTGGTGCGGGTTGCCCGCTGCGGCATCTGCGGCACGGATATTCATGCCTCGCGAGAAGGCCCTTTCATGGCACCCCCGAATACAGTATTCGGTCATGAGTTTTCAGGTGAGATCGTTGACATAGGCGCTGACGCCATGAACCAGGGCTTTCAAACAGGAGACCGGATTACCTCCCTGCCATTCATACGCGACGAAACAATCGGACTTGGCGCGATCACCGGTGCCTACGCTGAATACGTGCGAGTCGGCCCTGAGTCCGTGGTCCGGTTACCTGATGAACTTGACGACACCCTGGGTGCCCTGGTTGAACCTCTTGCTGTCGGCCTGCACTCGGTCAAGATGGCGGGGGATATCGCTGAGAAGAATGTACTGATTATCGGCGCAGGACCCATCGGGCTTTCCTGTGCTATCTGGTGTCGCTTCTTCGGTGCTCGCTCAATCGTTATCAGCGAGATGTCGTCAACCCGCATTGAGATGGCTAAGCAGCTGGCGTTTTCTGATTTTGTTGATCCTCACGACGATGTCGCTGCCCAGTTTCTCGACCTCACCGGCCATGAAGCCGAACTTCAGTTTGAATGCGTCGGCGCGCCAGGCTTACTGCAACAATGTATTGAGCGCGCGCCTAAATTCGGGACAGTCATGGCCATTGGCGTCTGCGATCATCCCGATACCATTATCCCGCTGGTTGCCCTGTCAAAAGAGGTTACTCTGCGCTGGGCCGTCGCTTATGAGAAAGCTGATTTCGAATTTACTATTGATATGATGTCTCAGGGCAGGATTGACGCTACGGCTATGGTCACCCACGTGGTGACTTTGGACGAGTTACCCCAGGCTTTTGAAGCACTCAGAAGCCCTACTGACCAATGCAAGGTACTGATTGATCTATCCTAGGGTAAACAGCACGCAGCCGTAGAGTGACTTGAGAACACGAGGCAATCAGAGCTCAACAAGCAGCTTTCCCTTGTGCCCACCGGTCATCAGTTTGATGAGAGCACCGGGGAAATTCTCGATACCCTCCTCTACCTGTTCCGGCAACGATAACTCGCCGCTCTGAATCCACTTCGCAATATCGGCTTCCATGTCAGGAAACTGATCTGCGTAGTGGTCAACGGTAAAACCGAGCATAGAAGCATTTCGTTCGGGGATCCGGAGATAGAGCGACGGACCGGTAACCTGCGTCATGTCGTTGTATTGCGAAATGGCTCCACAGATGACGACACGAGCGCACTTGGCACTGTTATCCAACGCTGCATCGAGAACTTCACCACCCACGTTATCAAAGAATACGTCAATACCGTCCGGGCAGGCTTCCCTCAGCTTGTCAGCCAGGTTGCCAGACTTGTAGTCCACAGCATCATGGCAGCCGATATCCGATCGGAGAAAATCGCACTTCTCTTCACCCCCTGCGATACCAATGACCCTGGCACCGGCAATTCTCGCTATCTGACAGGCCATCGAACCAACAGCACCTGCCGCAGCCGAGACAACCACTGTTTCCTCGGGCTGTACCTTGCCGACACACATCATGCCTGCATAGGCCGTCAAACCGGTTGTCATGCCAAGTGCACCCAGATAAGTGCGAGCAGGGATGCTTGATTCATCGAGTTTCCTGAGCATGGCCGCAGGCCAGACGACATGAGTTTGCGCACCCATTGGTCCGAACACCGCGTCACCCTGCTGCAGTTCAGCTGACCTGGAATCAACAACACGCCCTATGCCAAGCGCCATAACGGGGGCGTCCAGGTCAATTTTTCCGTGATGACCATCCCGATCATCGAGCATAGTGCGAATAAAAGCATCAATGGACAGGTGTTCTACTTTCAACAGCACCTCACCGTCATCCAAGGTCTTGAGTTCAGAATCAACGAGCGCGAAATCTGACTCAACCGGCTCTCCATCGGGCCGCTGCGTCAGCACAATCTTGCGGCTTGCCGTCATTTACATACCTCCCGAAACACGAAGAACCTGGCCAGTGACCCACTCGGTTGCTGGCGATAACAGGTAGAGAGCTGCAGCGCCGAGGTCTCTGGGCGTTCCAAGTCGCCCTGAAGGCAATTTCAGCGCCTGTTCAATACCCGGAAGTTGTTCTTCGTTGATATTCAGCGCTGTCATCATGATTTCAGTCGGCACAAAGCCCGGCATGATGCAGTTAACCCGGATACCTGGCCCCAACTCCTTTGCAAAAGTCCGGGTCATCATATTGACGCCAGCCTTGGCAGCAGCATAGTGTCCACTGCCTTCTATGACATCCTCTGCAGCGAGGGACGAGATATTGAGAATCCGTCCTTTGCCGTCCATATATTTCGCTGCGATGGCAGAACAGCGCCACACGGCAGTCAGGTTAAGTGCGATGGTCGCGTCCCACTCTTCGCGCGGGAGGTCAACCAGGGGGGCCTGAATCGGTGAGCCACCCGCGTTGTTAACCCACATGTCGAGTCGACCGAATTCCTCGATCGCGCGCTTTGCAAGCGCTTCCACCGACTCATCACGCGTCACATCGGTCGTCACCGCGAGAGCACCGCCATTCGCCGCCACTATCTCGTCAGCGACCCGCTGAATCTCCTCTGTGCGCCTGGCGGCAGTGATGACGGTAGCACCATATTCCGCCAGTACTTTGGCTATTCCTTCTCCAATTCCGCGACCTGCGCCAGTGACGACAGCCACCTCTCCGGTAAGGTCAAAAAGGCCAGATGACATATACTCCCCCTACGGTGTAATCTTTAAAACAGTCAAACCTGACGGTTATTAAACGTTGGCCAGTCAGGACATGTCAACGATTCAGGGGAAAAGTATGTCACGCGAACAATTGATCGAAATGGCGCAAAACAACATGGCGCATGCCAATGCTGGAACAATCCCTCAAACCGACGACATCTTCAAGGTACCTGTAGGTCATTATTTTGAAGAAGAGCGATGGCATGAGGAGATGTCCAAGGTCTTCCGGCGTATCCCCCTCATGCTCGCCATGACCGCTGAACTACGAGAACCAGGCGATTACAAAGCAATGAATGTTGGCGGCGTGCCGCTTCTTATCTGCAGAAACCGTGAAGGCCTTGTCAGAACCTTTGTTAACAGCTGCAGTCACCGGGGCGCACAACTGGTCGATGAGGGAACCGGCACCACTGTCAAATTTACGTGTCCATACCACGCCTGGACCTACAGCTTGAATGGCGAACTGGCGGGGATTTTCGCCCCCGAGGAATTTGGTGACATTGACCGTAGTTGCAACGGACTGACCGAATTACGCTGCCTTGAAAAAGCTGGATTGATCTGGGTGACACTCGATAAGAATTCGACGCTGGACATTGAAAGTTTTCTCTCTGGTTACGACGAGATGCTGGCGCATTTCGAGTTTGAGAACTGGTACCACTTTGCCAGCCAGAGGGTCGAGGGCCCCAACTGGAAAATCGCCTATGACGGTTACATGGATCTCTACCACCTGCCAATTCTGCACAAAGCGACCTTTGGTCCAGAATACCCTCACCAGGCAATTTACTACAGCTGGGGTCCGCACCAGCGGGTTGCGGGGCCGACCCGGGGCATGGAGGGCCTGCTGGGCGAGGACACCGACAAATGGCCGACTGAGTTTCTTGTTGCAGGTGTCTGGACCATCTTCCCCCACGTTTCTATCGCTGGTTTCGATGGCGGGGGTCGGTCCGTGATGATTTCCCAGTTGTTCCCCGGAGAAACGCCTGGTACGTCCTATACCATTCAGAACTACATGATGGCCGAAGAGCCTGATGACGCAGGCCGGAAAGCAGCCAGGGATCAGTTCGACTTTCTCAGGTATGTGGTTCAGGAAGAAGACTACGCAACCGGTCTAAAACAGCAGAAAGCCCTGGAATCCCGGGCCAAGGAATACGTGATGTTCGGCAGGAACGAAGGTGGCGGCCATAACTTTCACCGCTGGGTCGATACCATTCTGGAGACCTCGGATGAAGATCTGCCCAAGCTCTTTCAAACAGGATAAAAATCATGGAACACATCATTGTAGACAGCCCACTCGAGGGCGTATCGCGCATCACACTGAACCGGCCTGAGTCCCGTAATGCCTTGAACAACACCCTGCGTGGAGAAATCTACAGCACACTGGAGGCCAATGATAATGACGAGAGCATTCGCGTAACGATCATCCGAGGAGCAGGTAAGGCTTTCTGTGCCGGCTACGACCTCAAGTCGAATACCAATGCGGAAAGGCCATTTCATACAGCAGGCGGTGATGGGAGCTGGGCACGTCACGTGGTAGAAGGGGCTTTCCGGGTCTGGGACCTAGCCAAACCGGTGATTGCCCAGGTCCACGGTTACTGCCTTGCAGGCGGTACCGAACTGGCCACATCCTGCGATCTGGTCTATGTCGCTGAGGACGCGCAAATAGGTTACCCCGTGGTGCGCAGCATGAGCCCTCCAGACAACCAGTTTTTTCCCTGGATTGTCGGCATGCGCAAGGCCATGGAGATGATGTTGACCGGTGATGCCATTTCCGGTTCGGAAGCTGTGCAATATGGATTTGCGAACCGCGCGTTTCCAATAGATGACCTCGAGACGGAAGTCCTCAAGGTCGCTGAGAAAGTCGCCAAAATTCCTACTGATCTCGAGCAGATGAATAAACGCGCAGTCCACCGCCAGATGGAACTGATGGGTATGCGTGCCGCCATTCGGCAGGGAACGGAGATCCAGGCATTGGCTTTTCACACGGAATCGACAAGAGGCCACTTCAAGGAGTTGGCCTCCGGTCTGACTGATGCCCTCTCCAAGCGAGATGGTAAATTTGGCGACTACAGAACGTCTGATAAAGAGGACTAATCCTGAAGGAGCGTTTTCACCTCGGCCAGCCGTTCAATACTGCCCAGGCTCAGTGACTGATCTCTGCTGATATTACGGACGATAACATCTGTGTAACCCAGTGCGTGCAGCGACTGAATCTGTTCGGCAACCTGCTCAGTCGAGCCGACCAGGAGAGCACTCGGGTCTATGCCTCTGTAGCCTTTGTCGATATAGGGCGTAATGGTGCGGGCCGCTTCTTCCGGCGACTCGCCCACATACATATCACGACGTATCGCTGTCGCTGTGGGCGGACGACCAAATTCCTCACAGTATTCATGATAGCGGCGGATACCATCGGCTGCTGCTGACAAAGTCATCCCGGGTGACGCCAGCCACGCATCACCCAGAAGCGCAGTTCGCCTGATCGCTTTATCAGCAGTAGCACCGACCCACACTTCGACCTTTTCCGGGGGCACCGGAGCGATTCTCGCTCCATCCAGATGCCAGTAACGTGATTCACTGACTGTTTCACCGTCCCAAAGCCGCCTCAGTGTATCAAGACTCGCTGTAAACATTCCCACCCGTTTCGACAGATCGATACCCATCCTGATGCCCTGGGGCTCATCACCCAGGCCACACTGCATAATGAAGCGACCAGGAGACAGCGAAGCCAGCGTACCGACCTGTTCCGCCAGCAGGACGGGATGCCAGAGCGGCAGCAAATAAAGAGCTCCAAAAGGCTTGTCGCTCCACTCAGCCAGCATGCGCGCCAATATCACATTGTTCTGATAGTAGGGGGCAGGTGTGACATGGTGATCACCCACGAACAGGCTGTCCAGTCCTGCGGCTTTGGCCATCGCTGCGCGTTCGATCATGTACTGCGCGCCTGTCAGTGGATTCTCTACCGGGTACAGTGAACACACAGAGATGCCTATATTCATCTTGCTGTCCTAATCATCAAATAGCTGATTAAGGCGATTGAGGGGTTCTTCGGGATTCACTATCGGTTCTTCGTCTCCAGCCTCTGTTGGCTCACTAGCGTCGTCGCCAAAAAGCGAGTTAAGGTCAGACCTCGCCTTGTCAGACTTGTTGGCCGCGACCGCACTAAAACGGTTCGCTGGTTTGAAGTAGTCGCAAAAATTAGCGCTCGACTTTTCGACGGGCGGTTCCGCCCTGTCGTGATCGCAATAGGGTCTTTTCTCAGGAAGATAGTGACGGCACATCCGACAACAATGCAGCACCTCGAAGCAGTGGGAACAGTTGGCATGGCGGCTGATAGGTCTCGGGATATCTGCTAGCGAGCCTCCACAGTTCCAGCAAACAAGATTATCCGCCATGCCGGGTCTACTCCAAAGTCCATTGTCCGCCATCGGTGACTTCGCCGATGATACTGGCTGCATCATAGCCCGCATGTCGCAGGCTGGCTACACAACTGTCCGCTATTGAAGCGGGCACTGCTACCATGAGCCCACCAGAAGTCTGCGGATCATAAAAAATCTCCGGAGCCTCCTGATACCTGACAGACCGCCGATTAGCCGCATGCAGGCTGCTGCTCACTCCTGACTCAAGACATGCCAGCGAGCCGGGCAAAACCGGTAGATTGGACACCTTTATCCTTGCACCGCGATCCTGCCCAAGCATTTCCTCGAGATGACCCGCAAGACCGAAGCCGGTAATGTCGGTACAGGCATGAATGTCATACTGATCCAATTCCTCCGCTGCTGCGCGGTTAGACAACAGCATCCCGTCAATCGCGTG
>CAXPUI010000124.1:0-4288 GCA_964220205.1 Candidatus Allofontibacter communis
GAAATACCCATGACCACCAGCATATTGCTGGCAACGTAAATGGACGAGTAGGTACCCACCAGCACACCGATAATCAGGCCCAGTGAGAATCCCCGGATCAGTTCACCCCCCAGCAGCAGCAGCGTGAACAGCACCAGCAAAGTAGTAAACGAGGTTACCAACGTTCGACCCGGGGTCTGGTTCAGCGAGGTATTGATCACCTCGATGGGCGTCGACCGCCTTATCTGCCGGAAGTTCTCGCGAATCCGGTCAGAGACGACAATCGTGTCATTCAACGAATAACCGATCACCGCGAGCAGCGCAGCGAGCACCGTCAGGTCAAAGTTCCATCGGGTCAACGAGAAAATGCCCAGTGTAATCACGACATCATGGAAAAGCGCGACGACCGCACCGACAGCAAATTTCAGCTGGAAACGGAAGGCAACGTATAAAAGGACAACCCCCAGGGCGGTCATCAGGCCAATGCCACCCTGGTTGGTCAATTCTTCGCCCACCGCCGGGCCGACAAATTCTGAACGGCGCAGGATCACTTTCTGCTCCGTGGCGTCCCGCAGCGTTTCTATCACCCGCTCACCGAGCTTGGCATTCGCCTTGTTATCCAGGCCTTTCTGCGGGGGGATGCGCGCCAGAATATCCCGGTCAGAGCCGAAATACTGAACGATATGTCCTTCGTAACCTGCTGCTGTCAACTGGTCACGAATGACCTCGGGCGAAACAGGCTCTTCATAGGCAACCTCAACAATGGTGCCGCCCGTGAAATCGAGGCCCCACTCTACCTGGTTGATGGCGAGGCTCACCAGGGCACAAAAGACCAGGAGTATTGATGCGCTGCCCGCCACCTTGCGGAAGCGCATAAAATCAAGATTGAGACCTGTTGCCGCCATCAGATTGCCAACCGCTCAACGCTGCGGCCACCATAAACCAGGTTAACGATCGCGCGAGTACCTAAAATCGCGGTGAACATGGACGTCATGATACCGATGGACAGCGTCACGGCAAAACCTTTGATCGGCCCGGTGCCGATACTGTAAAGAATGACCGCCACTATCAATGTCGTCAGGTTGGCATCCAGGATGGTAACGAAAGCCCGTTCAAAACCGGCGTTAATCGCCTGCTGAGGTGGCAGGCCATTTTTGATCTCCTCCTTGATACGCGAAAAGATCAGCACATTTGCGTCCACCGCCATCCCCACCGTCAGGACGATCCCGGCGATTCCCGGCAGCGTCAGGGTCGCACCCAGACTCGACATGATAGCGATAAGCAACACCAGGTTCGCGGCCAGCGCAATGTTCGCAGCAATGCCAAAGATCTTGTAATAAACCAGCATGAAAATAACGACCAGGCCGAGACCCACTGACACGGCTGTGGCACCGAGCTCGATGTTCTCGGCACCAAGACTCGCACCCACCGTGCGTTCCTCGGCAATAAACATATCGGCGGCCAGGGCACCCGCTCTCAATAACAGCGACAGTTCGCGGGCTTCACCCGCCTGCAAACCGGTAATCCGGAACTGGACAGCCAATGCTGACTGCACCGTTGCCAGGCTGATAACGCGGCGCTCAACGTAACGCTCCGGCACCAGCGTTTCCACACCGTCTTCGATGACTTTGCGATCACGGGTCTTGGTTTCGATAAATATCACCGCCATGCGACGACCCACGCTGTGCCGGGTGGCGCGGTGCATCAGGTCGCCCCCATCACCGTCCAGGGTGATGTTCACCTGTGGCAGGCCCGTCTCGGGATCAAATCCAACCTGGGCATCCAGGACACGATCGCCCCGCAGGATAATGTCGTTCTCTAATCTCGTGGTAAAACCCTGATAATCATATTCCGTCGTTGTACTCCTCGATGCATCCGGCATCGCCTCCATGCGGAATTCAAGGGTAGCGACCTTGCCCAGGATGATCTCCGCTACCGCCGGGTCCTCTACACCAGGCAGATCAACCACGATCCGGTTTCGGCCCAACCGCTGAACCAGCGGTTCCGCAACACCGAGTTCATTAATCCGGTTGCGAATCGACTGGATGTTCTGGGAGATGGCAAAGTCCTCAATCTCCCTGATGGATGCTTCGTCAACTTGCAGTCTCAGTTCCGGTCGGCCCGTCACTCCTTCGATAAGGTATTGCGGATAGCGGTCCTGCAGTTTGCTCCTGGCACGGTCACGGGTATCCGTGTCCCCAAACCCGATCTGCAGGACCCCCGTCTCGGGGTTTTCGAAGGAACGATAGCGAATACGATCTTCCCGCGCCCGGAAGGTGCGCTTGATTTCCTGTTCCAGTCCCTCGGTGCGCTCGTTGATGGCAGCTTCAGTATCGACCTCCATCAGGAAGTGCACGCCACCGCGCAGATCCAGACCGTACTTCATCGGCTCGCCGCCGATGGAACGGAGCCAATCAGGTGTCGTCGCTGCCGCATTGAGCGAAACGATGTATCGGTTGTCCCCCGCATCGTCGTGCAACGCCAGTTCTATCAGGTCAACCGCCCGCAGACGTTCGTCCTCATTGCCAAAACGGATAACCGCCTTGCCGGCATCAATGGTCTCACCAAAATACGTGATCCCGGCTTCATCAAGCCCCCGAGTCGCTCGCCTGAGTACCCGGTCGCTGACAAAGCTGTCCGCGTCCTCATTGGAGATCTGAACGGCAAAGTCAGGCGGATAGATATTAGGCAGGGCGTAAATCACACCCAGGGTGATGACCGTCAGAACCAGCAGGTTCTTCCAGAGCGGATACCGATTAATCAAGTTCAGATGCCCTTAATGGTACCTTTAGGCAGAGCCTGCATGACTGCACTCTTCTGCAACCGGAGTTCCACGCCCTCGGCTGCTTCAAAAACAATAAACTGCTCTTCCACCTCGGTGATCTTGCCCACGAGGCCACCATTGGTGATGATCTCATCGCCTTTATTCAGGCCGGCAACCAGTTCGCGGTGTTCCTTGGCCCGCTTGGACTGGGGTCGCCAGACGATGAAATAAAAGACCAGCGCAAACGCCACAATAATCAAGAGGTCAATCGGTACCGGGCCACCGCCACCGCCTCCGTCAGCAGCCATCGCTGACGGGATCAAAAAATCAATCATAAGTACTCCCCCTTTCTCGAGACCCATTTGAAAGCGCGATATTGTCGCACACTTTGCCAGCCCTCGTAGATCTCCTCTATATGGTCACTGAGACGGTTATTTTCAATAGCTGACCGCAACCCCGCCATCAGGTTCAGGTAGTAGTGGATATTGTGAATGGAATTCAGTTCGGCCCCCAGGATTTCGCCGCACTTATCGAGGTGATGCAGGTAGGCCCGGGAGAAGTTCTGGCAGGTGTAGCAATGGCAATCAGGGTCTACCGGGCCAGTATCCGTCTTGTGGACACTGTTCCTGATACGGACCACTCCCCGAGACGTAAACAGGTGGCCATTACGCGCGTTCCTGGTCGGCATGACGCAATCCAGCATATCCACGCCTCGGCTGACACTTTCCACCAGGTCCTCCGGAGTGCCCACACCCATGAGGTAACGAGGCTTGTCGGCAGGCATTGCCGGTGCGATGTGCGAAATAACGCGCATCATATCGGCCTTAGGTTCGCCCACCGACAGTCCCCCGATGGCATAGCCATCAAAGCCGATGTCCGTGAGAGCCCTCAGGGAGACATCGCGCAGGTCTTCGTACACGCCACCCTGGATGATGCCGAACAGGCTGTTCGGATTACCCGTAAAGGCCTCGCGGCTGCGCGCAGCCCAGCGCATGGACAGCTCCATGGACGCCTCAACAGCCTCCTTCTCAGCCGGAAACGGCGTACATTCATCGAAGCACATCACCACGTCAGAATTCAGCGAGCGCTGGATATCCATGGAGATTTCAGGCGACAGAAAAATTTCATCCCCGTTCACCGGGGACCGGAATTTGACACCCGCTTCACTAATCTTACGAAGATCGCCCAGGCTGAACACCTGGAAACCACCTGAGTCGGTCAGAATAGGCTTTTGCCAACCCATAAACCCATGCAGGCCACCATGTGCCTCCATGATCTCCATACCTGGTCGCAGCATGAGGTGGAAGGTATTGCCCAGAAGCATCTGGACACCACAGTCTTCAAGACGAGCCGGCGAGAGCCCCTTGACCGACCCATAGGTTCCGCAGGGCATGAAGATCGGCGTCTGAACTTCGCAGCGGCTGCCATCAGACCGCGTGAACTGCAGGGTACCCCGACGTGCTTCACCATCGGTACTGTGTATCTGGAACGCTAGTGACAAGTCGATTTACCTCGTGATCAGCATGGCGTCACCATAGCTGAAAA
>CAXPUI010000125.1:0-3589 GCA_964220205.1 Candidatus Allofontibacter communis
GAGGGTCGTGGGAATCGGAATCACCAGCTGCACAACACCGATAACGCCCACCATCGCTGCTGAACCGGTCTCCTCGAGGAGCCATTGCGCGGTGCCCAGGATACGCATCCACACCGCAATCGAGCCCATCATGGTCAACAGCCAAAGCAGGCGATAGTCGCGGTAACGAAACGCACCCGTCAATTTCAGCCAGGGACTCATACGTCAAATCCTCTGGCCCTATAGCTACCGGGCTCGTGCGTTAATATAAGCCCGTTCAGAGATTTCGTGATAAGCCACGACGTCGTCCCGATAACGCCGCCAGCTCTCGTAGATACGTTTCGAGAGCTCATCTTTGTCTTCATCGACCATCTCTTGGATCATCTGTTCCGACACGGCCTTGATCTCATCGAGCACATCATCGGGCAGTCGACGTAACTCCACATTGTGCTGGTCGACTAATTCGCGAAGCGCGCTGTTATTCCGTGCCGTATACTCGGCCAGCATATCAGTGTTCGCTGCGAGCGCTGCGGTTTCAACAATAGCCTGCAGATCTTCCGGGAGGCTCTCCCAGGCCTCTTTGTTCACTAACACTTCCAGTGTCGGTCCCGCTTCCTGCCAACCTGGATAGTAGTAGTATCTGGCAACCTGGTGCAGGCCAAAAGCCAGATCATTATAAGGACCCACCCACTCTGTTGCGTCAATAACACCCGTTTGCATACTGGTAAATATTTCACCACCAGGTAGATTGATCGCCGTTCCACCCGCTCTTTCAAACACTTCTCCGCCCATCCCCGGGATGCGCATTTTCAGACCTTTGAAATCATCAAGGGAATTGATTTCTCGATTAAACCATCCCGCCATCTGCACGCCCGTATTACCTCCGGGTATGGGAACGAGGTTATAGCGCGCATAAAGTTCCCGCCATAACTCCATGCCACCGCCATGCAACAACCAGCCATTCATTTCCTGCGCCGTCAGTCCAAAGGGAACTGCGGTAAAGAATTGAGCAATAGGAACCTTGCCTCTCCAGTAGTAGGCAGCGCCATGGCCCATCTGCACCGTTCCCTGAGAGACGGCTTCAAACACTTCCAGCGCCGGCACGACCTCACCAGCGCCATAGACCTTGATATTGAGTCGGCCCTGACTCATCGTGCGGATATTCTCTGCCATCCGTTCAGGTGCCGTACCGAGGCCAGGCAGATTCTTTGGCCAGGTCGTCACCATTCGCCACTGGTAGTCCTGCTGCGGTTCGACCGCTTGCGGGGTGACTCCCGGTTCCGGCCCGCTGCAGGCAACCACCAGCAGTACAAGCATCAGACTTATTGTTCTTTTCATTTTTTATTCCAACTTCTCAGGACCATTCAGCCTCACGGAGCTGACAACACACATTATCCCACAGGCTTGAGGTTTGCGTATGCCATGACCAACCATTTGCTGCCTTCATCAAAATTTACCTGGACTCGAGCGCCGGTTCCTTCTCCTTCATAGTTCAGGATAACTCCCTCACCAAATTTCTGATGGAGCACCCGCTGGCCCAACTTCAAGTCAGTTCCAGCTACCTCGTTGGCCCGGGAGCCGACAGATCCCTGCAGACCAGCACCAAGAGCCGGTCGTACTATCGTCCCTGTCAGGCGCACCTCTTCAATCACGGTGTCTGGCATCTCACCAATAAACCGCGACTGCCTGTTAAACGTTTCACTGCCATTGATTCGACGCGACTCGGCATAGGTAAGATACAAGCGCTGCATGGCCCGCGTAACACCTACATAGCAGAGCCTCCGTTCTTCTTCCAGGCGGCCCTCTTCTTCCATCGACATCATGTGGGGAAAAAGTCCGTCTTCCATACCAACAAGGAAGACCGTAGGAAATTCAAGACCCTTGGCACTGTGCATGGTCATCAGTTGCACGCAGTCTTCATTAGGATCCCCCTGACCTTCACCGGCTTCGAGCGCAGCATGATTCAGGAATTCGTCGAGCATGGTAAGTTCCGGGGCTGCTGAATCCTGTTCAGTGTCGAAGGTATAGTCCGCATCCGGATCAAATGTCTTCGCTGCAGTGACAAGCTCGCCCATATTCTCCACACGAGCCTGACCACGCTCTCCGCCTTCTTTCGCGTGATAATCTTTGAGTCCTGTTCGTTCAATAACTACCTCAACCAGCTCCGATAGTTCTGCACCGGCAGTGAGATCATCAAGCTCGGTCAGCAAATCAATGAATACAGCAATCGCATTACGTGCCCGGGAGGACAGTAACTGCTGGTTAATGATCTCGTTGGCTGCTCGCCAAAGTGACGTGCCGCTTGCCCGGGCCAGCTTCCTGATCTCAGCAACGCTTTTCTCGCCTATGCCCCGGGTTGGTGTATTGATCACTCGCTCAAAGGCAGCATCCGCATCCCGATTGCTGATCAGGCGCATGTAAGCCAGGACATTACGTATTTCAGCTCTTTCAAAGAATCGCTGGCCACCATAAATGCGATAGGGCATCTGCGAGCGCAGCAACGCTTCCTCGAGCACCCGGCTCTGGGCGTTCGAGCGATATAAAATCGCACTTTCACTATAGAGGTTACCCTCATCAACGGATCGTTTTATACGTTCGACGACAAATCGTGCTTCATCGATCTCGTTGTAGCCTGCATAGAGCTGGATAGGGTCACCATCACCGAGGTCCGTCCAGAGCTCCTTGCCCAGGCGGCCCAGGTTCTGATCAATCAGACCATTGGCAGCCTTTAATATATTCTGGGTAGAGCGATAGTTCTGCTCCAGTCGAATGGTCACAGCCTGGGGAAAATCACTCGTAAATTGCTGAATGTTCTCTATCTTGGCACCCCGCCAGCCGTATATGGACTGATCATCATCACCGACGACCATAATGTTGTTCCGGTTCCCCGCCAGGACCCTAATCCAAGCATATTGAATGGTATTGGTATCCTGGAATTCATCAACGAGTAACGCATTAAACCGCTGCTGATAGTGCTGGAGCACCTCAGGTTTCTTCAACCACAGCTCATGAGCGCGCAGCAGCAACTCAGCGAAATCCACCATTCCGCCCCGTTGGCAGGCTGCTTCATATCCTCGATAAATCGACAGATGAGTCTTCAGATAGAGGTCACCGTAATCTTCAATGCTTTCTGGCCTGAGACCCTCGTCCTTCTGGCTGTTCAACCACCACACTGCCTGCCGAGCAGGCCATTTCTTTTCGTCAATATCGAGGCTGGCCATGACCCGCTTGACCAGCCTTAACTGATCATCCGCATCCAGGATCTGGAAGTTTTGTGGCAAACCCGCCTCTTCATAATGGGCTCTCAACAGGCGATGGGCGATGCCATGAAAGGTTCCGACCCACATTCCCCGTGACGGTACGTGCAAGAGTTGCTCGATGCGACCCCGCATCTCTGCAGCGGCCTTGTTGGTAAAGGTGACTGCAAGGATGCTGTAGGGAGACAGCCCCTCAGTCTGAATCAACCAGGCTATACGGTGAGTGAGGACCCGTGTTTTGCCACTGCCGGCGCCAGCCAGGACCAGGCTGCTGCCTTGAGAGGCAGCAACCGCGGCCCGCTGCTGCTCATTGAGTCCGTCGAGAATATGGGAAACGTCCAAATCTTAAACAA
>CAXPUI010000126.1:0-4385 GCA_964220205.1 Candidatus Allofontibacter communis
GGTTCGACACGTGAGGTTTCATCTGCTCCGGATTGACGATTTCAGGCCTTGCAGCAGCCCACCCTACCGTAACAAGACTCCGCACACACAGAAACAACGGCAGCCGCTCTTCAGCAAGGGGAAGCGCTCGGATAAATCGATATTCCTCCAGCATGGCATCCCGGAATTCAACGTCGCGTTCATGACCGGTAAACTCGCGCAGAGCGACAGCAAGATCGTAGTAATGCCAGCCAAAGCCCGAATCATCAAAGTCGATCGCCTGGAGCGTCCCATCGTGGACGATAACATTACGGGGGTGAAGGTCAGCATGGATGAGACCATAGACAGCTGGGTCTTCGCCGATCGATAACAGACGCTCATGGATAACCTCACGTGCTTCTCGGAGCGCGTGCGCTTCATTTTGATCCAGGAAAGGGGCCTCCCAGCACCGACCCCATAATGGATCAGTCCCCCCCAGACCGTCGGCGTTCCCGGAACGGCGAACAAAAGACTGGTCAGGCTGCCACCCAGCGGTATGCTGATGCAAGGCAGCGAGCAGTCTGCCCAGCTGAGCAAAATAATGAACCTGGTCCGCTTCTCCGGCATCGTGAATAAGTTCGTCCAGTATTTTGCCAGGTATCCAGCGAATCAAGCCGACCTGGTAAGGCCTGCCATTGATTGCGACTTCGACATAACCTTCCCCGGTGCGAGTCAGGACGTGAGGCGGCGTGGCAATCCCGCTCTGGTTAAGTGCTGTCTCCCAGATCAGCTCAGCCCTGAGTTCTTCGATCGAGTTATAGCCAGGCCGATGAATCCTCAAGGCATAAACAGCGTCTTGCCGATCGACGATACGGACCACAACATTTTCACTGCGCGAGTAGACCTCAGCCGATTGCACCTCGATATCCCAGCTTCTCAGCGCATCCATCGCAGCGCTGATGCTGGCTTGATCATCAACCCGCATGATTCAACTGATAACTTCCTCGAAGGCTGTAAGAAAAGCATCCGCATGAGATTTCTGAAAGACCAGCGGGGGGCGAATTTTGACAACATTGCTGAAAGCACCCGCATTACTTGTCAAAAACCCCTTGTCTTTCAGCGCGTTGACGACCTTTACGGCGCCCTGCCTGTAGGGTTCGTTGTTTGCTTTATCTGTCACCCACTCAAGACCAACGAAGAGGCCATGTCCCCGCACTTCGGCAAAATGTGGGTTGCTGGCCGTCATCTGCTTCAGCTGACTCTCCAGGTATGCTCCTACCTCGGCCGCATGGTCTCCCAGATTTTCGTTTTCGATCACATCAAGCACAGCATTGCCTGTTGCAGCCTGCAACGGCGAAGAAGCGAACGTATTGAAATACCGGGTTCGCTCCCTGTAGGTCGAGACAATATCGCTGGAAGCCGCACAGGCAGAGAGCGGCAGACCATTACCCATGGGCTTCCCTGTAACAACGATGTCCGGTTGGAAATCACTGACCTCATAGCCCCACCATCTCCCTGACCTGCAGTAGCCTGACTGTACTTCGTCGGAAATCACCACACCGCCAGCGGCTCTTACCAGTTCACTCGCTCGAGCCATAAACCCTGCAGGTATGTCCGGCAACCCTTCGTTAGCGAGCAGAGAACAGACTAGTAACCCGGCGACCCGCACCCCTCTTGCCTCAAAGTCCGCCAGCGCCTCGACAACCTTCGCCAGGTAGGCTTCGCAGCGATCCTCTTCGCTACCGTCCACGATAGACCGAAAGCTTTCGGGAAAAGGTATTGAGCGAATATTAGGATTGTCTGTCTGATCAGTGGCAACGTAGGTTAACTGCATGACCTGTTCACTATTGCCATGGTAGGCCGCGTTGGTGCAGATGAAACCACTGCCGCCAGTCACTACCCTAGCCATGGTCATCGCAATGTCGTTTGCTTCGGTCCCGGAACAGGCGAAAACCACTGACTCAATCTGATCGCCGTGCAACTCAGTCAGACGTTCGGCCAGTCTGACAATGTCCTCATGCAGATAACGGCTATGCACGTTAAGGGTCCCCGCCTGCCTGTGCATGGCTTCGACAACGTGGGGATGGGCATGTCCCACACACGGTACGTTGTTGTACATGTCAATGTACTCACGGCCTTGCTCGTCGTAGACCAGGGCCCCCTGACCTCGAACGATCTGTATCGGCTCTTCGTAGAAAAGTGCCGAACCCCGGCCAAAGTAGCGATTTCTCCGTTCTAACAGGGTTGCGGTATCCATATCAGGGCTCCAGATTCCAGGTTGAATGAATCTCTAACTCGTCTCGGTTGTAGCAGATCGTCAGGTAGTCACCCGCTAACCAGCAGGGATATTGATTGACAGCGAACTCACTTCCGGCCACACCACCATTGCCACCAGCGATGACAAAGTGCACATGTTCCGGGTCCGCCAGATCAACAACAAGCCTGAAGGCAGGGCCATGATAGACCTGGCAGGGTACTTCCCCTGGCTGATTTCGGCCTGGTCCGGGCCCCATATGCATGGCCATCCCCAGCGTCGTGCTACTGCCTGACACCGGATCCGGACCTGCTGTCATGTTCTGCCAAGGTTCATGGTTCGACAGGCGATGTCTGAAAAAAATCTGGTGCAGGTCACCCCAACGCCATGCCGAGCTATCCGTTCCCAGCGTCTGGGCAACACTGTCGACCACATCGGCCATGACTGTACAGACCGTCTCCTGCAGGACTGCCTCGTGCCCTGCCCAGGGATTTCCCGGCTCAAGAAAGTCTGCGATATCAAACCGATTTAATCCCGGTGCAGCGGCAGGTATGGCTCCAATAACCGGGTCATCAAGCACGGAGCGCATGAACTTGCGGGCCCAGAGGCGATCAAGAAAGGGATAATAGATACAAGGCGCGTTAGCGTCTTTAGCGGCCATGCAGTCCCAATTCGACAGCAGTTCGAGTGCCAGGGACACGCGCTCATCATCGCTTTTCTCAAGGACCCTGAGAAGTTCCGGCAGAATACGCCTGGCCCGCAGATCAAGGATATCCAACTGGGCCTGCTTGAATGCTGCCACGGTGAAGTTTTCCCCTGTCTCCAGAATCTCGCGAACCCTGTCAGCACGAGAAGAGTGCGTCGGGAAATTGTGGATGTAAAAAGGTCCATCTTCACCCATCGTGTCGTTATTCGCGGTCAGTGAATAGCCGCACTCGGGGTCGATTTCGACGGTCAGGTCAACTTCTGTCGACAGCCTGAACTGATGCGCCGGGTTACTGCCTGAAAGAGGTACCGTACCCGTAACCCCCGACCTGGCAGGCAGCGTCGCGGCTATAAATCGTCGCAAACCATCGTCCTTGTCCACGCAGATGATGTTATTGACGAGCGGGCACACATCGTCCTCGAAAAGAAAGTGACCGAACTCTTCAGCAGAAGTGGCGAGAGGGAGCCGCGCTAATGCCCCCGCAGCGGTGGGCACATCGGCCAGACTCCAATGTAATGCCGTTTCGAAACCCTTCGCGTGCTCAGCAGGCATCTCAAGAGCAGCTGCCAGTCGCTCCAGAAGAGGGCCTCGTGAACTCCGGACAATATCAATCTGCCGGGTTTCACCTTCTCGGACGTGGATCTGCTCGGTGGTCTCTTGCAGAGCGACCCAACCGTCCGGGTCGCGGACGTTCCCGGCAGCGTCTGTTTCTTCAATATAAACGTCGTAGCAGTCGACAAATCCCGTTGTCAGACCCCAGGCGATCTCACGAGTCGTACCCATCATAAAGTAAGGGACACCGGGGAATGCGGCGCCAAACACGTCCCAGCCAGGCGCATGCAGATGCACGTAGAAAAATGTATTGGGAATCGTGTGGGGCTGGTGTGGGTCTGTGGCGAGCATCGCCTTACCGGATGCCGACAACTTACCCGTTACCGCCCAATTATTGCTGCCCGAGAGCACCACTGGCGCTGCATCCGGATAAGCTAACGCGAAGGGAACCGTGGATAATTCCTTCAGCGCTGGTGAGAGTTCATCGACCGACTGTTCGTCAGCTTCAGAAAGGTGGAGTACGTGGTGGCGAAACCAGTCTACGCCATGTGTCGCCATCAGCCGCCCTAATGCCATTTTCTCGGTCCAGGATTTGTGCTGAAACCAAGAGGTAAAGCGATAACGGGCTGCGATGTCGGCGCGGTTAAAGCGGCGCGGGGTCGCACGCGCATGGAGAAATTCCGGCGGAATTTCATCGAGAGCGTCAACCACCGCATTCAAACCATCCAGGTATGCGTCCGCAATCCAGTCTCCCTCACTGTCAGGTAATCCGGTATAGGCACCGTGAACATTGCAGGCTCGCTGGAGCGCATCCTGCGGGACAAACCGCTCGCCCAGCAATGCGGCAGCTTCACACATAGCGTAGGCTGTACTCTGGTGAATCTGCCAGAGACGTTCCCGGCCAGCGGCATAGCC
>CAXPUI010000127.1:0-8171 GCA_964220205.1 Candidatus Allofontibacter communis
GTTATTCTCGACGAGAGCCTGCTCATACAACCGGCGCTTATCCAGGATACCCGCCATCGATGTGTGTGGGTCCTGCATGATTGTAAAGCCCTGTTCACCTGACCAGGTGCAGGCTTCAGCGGAGGAGGCTGCTAACCACACGGGCAGTGGATCCTGTAGTGGTTTGGGCAATACCTCAACGTCTTCATACTGGTGATATTGTCCATCATAGGAGAATTTATTGGACTTCCAGGCTTCCAGCACGATATCGACACTTTCGCGGAATCTTGGATGGCGTTCGTCACGGTCGATGCCGAATACCCGAAATTCATTCTGGTCGAAGCCGCTGCCGGCCCCCCAGTTGGCGCGGCCCCCGGAGAGAACATCGAGGAGGGCGACTTCCTCTGCCAGGCGAATCGGATTGTAGAATGCCGCCAGCGAGACGCCGGTTCCTATACGTAGGTTTCTGGTTGCCGCGGCGAAGTGAACACCCATCAGGTGGACGGAAGGACAGACGCTATAGGTAGAGAAGTGATGCTCAGCGATCCAGACAGCATCGTAACCATTCTGATCCATGATACGGACTCGCTCCAGGGAGCGATCGTATATGTCCTTGAGACTGCCACGTCTGCCGGGCCAGCTGAAAAACTGTAATACGCCGAATTTCATGATGACATCCTCAGTGTTTTATTCGTGCAAGGTTCTTTATCAGTTTTCCTGAATCTGCATCCTGCCTGGAGTACTGCATGAGCCAGGGTAATGATCGGCATTAAGTGCTGGATCATGTGCACCTGTCAATGCTCAGATGACCCATGTTAATGTTTGTGGCGCAGGTAAACGATCAACATGACGCCACACGGGTGTAAGAGGAGTTGCCAATGCAACACGACGAACAGGTGAGAACCATGCGCTTGCTGATGCAGAGACTGGACCAAGACACGAATGTGGATGCGGGTTCTGTCGTCATTAACCCGATAACCGCCTACACCTGTCCGGATAGAGCACTCGCCGAATGGGAGAAAATGTTTCAGTCGTTTCCTCAGGTGATGGGACTGTCAGGTGATCTGCCGGGGCCAGGGTCGTTCCTGACGTCTAATGACCTGGGCAAGCCCGTGTTGATGACACGCGATAAGGGGGGTGTTTTTCGCGCGTTTCTCAATGTCTGTAGACATCGCGGTACCATCGTTGAAACAGAGACTCGGGGCCATCGCAACACCTTCAGTTGTCCGTTCCATGCATGGACCTATGATCTTCAGGGTGAACTGGTAGCGGTACCCAAGCAAGATCATTTTGGCCCCGTTGACTTGTCCTGCAACGGTCTTGTGGAGCTGACAGCTGAAGAGCGTCATGGCCTTCTCTGGGTTCACCCGCAGCCGGGATCGGTCTTCGATCTTGATGCGATGCTAGGTGACAGGCTCAGTGCTGAACTGGAATCCTGGGGCTATGGTGAATTGGAATTCGGAGCGATGGATCGGTTTGACACACCGATGAACTGGAAGCTCGCGATTGATACTTTTGGCGAGACCTACCACTTTCAAGTTTTACACCGGGATACATTGGGCAAACAGTTATATGGCAATGTGCAATGCTATGACACCTACGAGCGTAATCACCGGATGATGCTCTGTTCCCGAGAGATTGACACCTTTCGTTCCCGTCCTGAATCAGAATGGGAAGTGCTTAAAGCGACTACGCCTGTTTATTACCTGTTCCCGAACATCCAGTTGATCCCGAGCGGTCGTGCACCCGGGCTGCCCCATAGCATGTTGCAGGGCACTACCCTGGTCAGGATATACCCGGTGGCTGATGATCCTGCCAGGTCTTTCTCTCAGGTTTCTTTCTATACGCATCCGGATGTGCCGGCGGAGTTAAGGCTCAGTATGTCGGAACGGTTGGCCCAGTTTTCCGGCATTATCAGGGATGAAGACTATGTGGCCGCAGCTTCATCTCATCTTGGTGCCGAGTCCGGTGCGCTGGAGCACTTCACGTTTGGTCACAACGAGCCAGCGCTGCATCATTATCACAACACCTATAACCGCTTTCTCGGTTTGCCGGAGCTTGAGCGTATCAGCAATTGATCGGCGGTTCCTGCTGCTGGTCCCCGACTCCGGTTTCATAGTAGGCTGTGCGAGACCAATGAGAGGGAGATGGCTTGAGCAGTTTTGGCTGGTATCTTGGCAAATTCGGATCATGGCAGTCATGCGCGGTTTGTCAGAATAGTTGCCGTGAATTAGCAACCAGGCTTTATAGGTCACTGATGTATGAATGAATTATCCAGGAACTGGTTACTCCTGCTGGCTGCTTCGATTGGCCTGATCTGCAGTTCGATCGTTCTGCCTTTCTACTCTATTGGCGCCCTGGTGGTGCCGATCACCACAGAGTTCGGTTGGTCCAGGGCTGAGTTCCAACTGGTCATATTGTTCAGTACGGGTGCTGGCGTCATCACGTCCCCAGTCGTTGGTATGCTGGTGGATCGAATCGGGGTACGCCGCATGGCCCTGTCTGGCCTTTTCGGGCTTGCCTTGGCATTGGTACTGGCGTCGTCAAGTGGTGGTGAGTTGTGGCTGTTCTACCTGGCATATACCAGCATGGCGATACTTGGGGCCGGCACCATTCCTGTCACCTGGACGCGGGCGGTGACAGCGACTTTTTTTCAGCAGCGTGGCCTGGCACTGGGAATCATGTTAAGTGGGACCGGCATCTGTGCCATTCTGATACCGCAGTACACTGTCTGGCTGGTTGAGGGTTTTGGCTGGCGGGTGGCTTATCTTGGGCTTGCCGCATTACCCTTGTTGATGGCGGGTCCGATGGTTTTTCTGTTCTTTCATCCGGCTACCACCGCAGCTGAGGAGCAAGAGACGAAGGTCGAACAGGAAGCGAAAGTCGAGATAGAAACAGAAACAGGTTTTACCCTGGCAGAGGCCGCAGGAGGATACCGGTTCTGGCTCTTGCTCCTGTCGATTTTTCTGGTGTACATCGCGATGTCAGGTATTGTGCCGAACCTGATACCGGCCCTGACTGATCAGGGTATTCAGCCGCAGAAAGCAGCGACGGTGATAAGCGTTCTGGGGTTTTCTGTGATCGCAGGTCGCCTGATAGTCGGATATCTCGTTGATCACTATTGGGCGCCGGGAGTTGCTGCGATCGCGATATCGCTTTCAGTGATAGGTTCGGTGATCCTCCTTGGTGAACCTGTCTTTGTGCTGGCCTGTGTCGCAGGTGGCTTGTTGGGGTTCGCAGCAGGGGCAGAACTCGACCTGATGTCTTTTCTGGCAGCGAAGTATTGTGGTTTGCTGCACTATGCCAAAATATACTCGTGGCTCTATGCAGCCCTGGCTCTCGCCTCCGGCATTGCTCCTTCGCTGTTTGCGCTGATCTTTGACCGGACGGGCAGCTACACTATTGGCTTCATTTACTGCATCGTTTGCTTCAGTGTGAGTTGTTTACTGCTCCTTGGCCTGGGTCGTTACCCCGACAGATTCACGAAACCCTAGCATCTTTGTCCTTGCTGGACGCGAGGTCACAAATAGCGCTTCAGGAGGCGAGTGATCTGGCCACGCTGGCCTGGGCGGCAGCAACCCTGGCCACCGGTAATCGATAGGGGCTGCAACTGACGTAGTCCAGACCGATGTCGTGACAGAATTGAATGGATTCGGGGTCACCCCCATGTTCACCACAGATGCTGTACCTGATACCTGGTTTACGCCTTCGGCTTTCCCGTATCGCAATGTTCATCAGTTCTCCGACTCCCCTGGTGTCCAGAGAGACGAAGGGGTCCGTACTGACGAGCTGTTTTTCCAGGTACTCCGGAATAAAACGGGCAGCATCATCGCGTGACAGGCCATAGGTCATTTGTGTTAGATCATTGGTGCCGAAGCTCATGAACTCCACTTCCGGCGCCAAGCGGTGAGCCGAAAGGCAGGCGCGCGGGGTTTCCATCATCGTGCCGATTTTGTAAGGGACAGATACCTGCTGGTTCGCCATCACGTTGAGAATACTGCGTTCGACGAGCTCCGTGACATGGCGGATTTCTCTCACATTAATAACCAGGGGAATCATGATTTCGGGTAGTGCCCGGACGCCGCTGGTGATCGCGTCGGCTGCTGCGCGGATGATGGCGCGAGCCTGCATTTCCGTGATTTCGGGAAAGATGACGGAAAGGCGACAGCCACGGAACCCCAGCATTGGATTGACTTCGGCCAGATCTCTCGTGATTTCTGTGATGCGTTCTGCTGATTTGCCAGTGCGCTCGGCCAGCACCGCGATCTCGGCCGCTCCATGAGGTAAAAATTCATGTAACGGGGGATCGAGCAGCCTTATATTGACAGGCATGCCATCCATGATTCGGAAGATATCGGACATGTCCTGATACTGGAATTCTTCCAGTTCCTGCAGGTAACCGAGACGCTCAACATCGGTCTCAGAAAGAATCATGGCCCGCATGATGTCGATGCGCTCAGGTTCAAAGAACATGTGTTCGGTGCGACAGAGCCCGATGCCTTCAGCTCCCAGTTCCCTAGCTTTCATCGCATCTGCTTTAGTCTCAGCATTGGCGCGGACCTTGAGCCTGCGGTATTTGTCAGCCCAATTCAGCAATATCTGGAAGTCGTCGCTACCACTCGCCTCGACCTTGGGAAGATCACCGAGCATCACTTCTCCTGATGTACCATCCAGGGTAATGATGTCCCCTTCCCGCAGCTCAACGCCGTCTGTAGTCTGCACGACTTTTGCGTCGACGTTGACGGAGAGGTTGCTGCAGCCGGTGATGGCGCAGACGCCCATGCCACGGGCGACGACCGCAGCGTGCGAGGTCATGCCGCCGAGTTCAGTGAGAATGCCCGCAGCCACCCGCATACCATGAATGTCTTCCGGCGTGGTTTCCCGACGAACCAGAATGACCGAGGTGCCATCGGCTGCCAGAGTGACAGCATCATCGGCAGAGAAAACCACCCTGCCGGTTGCTCCACCTGGGCTGGCCGGCAAACCACTGGCGATCGTGTTACGTTCTGCATTGGGGTCAATCATGGGATGTAGGAATGATTCGACGTGATCTGGGCTCACGCGCATTAGCGCTTCTGCTTCAGACAGCATGCCCTCATTAACCATTTCCACTGCGATTCGGACGGAAGCCCGTCCGGTCCGCTTGCCGTTGCGGGTCTGCAGCAGGTAGAGCTTACCTTCCTGTATCGTGAACTCTATGTCCTGCATGTCCCTGTAATGGGTTTCAAGCAACTCCTGAGTACGATAGAGCTGCTGGTAGACGTCAGGCATCTTTAGCTTCAGTGCTTCCAGTGATTCAGGCGTTCTGATACCGGCAACGACGTCTTCACCCGCTGAGTTGAACAGGAACTCACCAAAGAACTCCCGTTTGCCTGTCGATGGATTGCGTGTGAACGCTACCCCCGAACCCGAGTCATCACCGAAGTTACCAAACACCATGGCTTGAACGGTAACAGCAGTGCCCGTGGCTTCGGGGATGTTATTCATCTCCCGGTACACTTTTGCCCTGGGTGTATGCCAGGACTTGAACACTGCCTCGATGGCCATCCGCAACTGGGTGTGGGGGTCTTCGGGAAAATCCACGAGGTTCTTATAGGCGCCGATGATGACCTGCCAGTCGTTGTCCGTCAGGTCTGTGTCAAGAACCAGCTTTTTGTCAGCCTTGTAACTGTCCAGTACTCTTTCAAACTTTGCCGTTTCAACACCCAGCACCACATCAGCGAACATCTGTATGAATCTGCGATAGGAGTCGTAAGCGAATCTGCTGTTACCGGTCTTCTCCGCCAGGCCCCTGGCGATATCGTCATTCATGCCGAGATTCAAGACGGTATTCATCATGCCGGGCATTGATACGGGTGCGCCAGAGCGGACGGAAAAGAGCAGTGGGTTCTCAGGGTCCCCGAATTTGGCCCCCATTTGTCGTTCGACGATTTCCAGGCCGACCAGGTATTCAGTTTCCAGGGAAGAGGGCAGGTGGTTGCCGGCCTCAAAAAATTCTCGGCAGGTGCGGGTGGTGATAATGAAGCCAAAGGGGACAGGAAGTCCCAGGGCGGTCATTTCACAAAGATTCGCGCCTTTGCCCCCCAGTAACTGACGATCGTCGCGATTACCTTCGTTGAACGTGTAGACGCGTTTTGCCATAGAATATCCGGTGGTTTAGTGGTTTCTCGAACAGAACGATTTCATCATACCGGACAGTATGCCAAAGGTGCCCTGGCGATGGGTTTTTTCTTTTGGATCTGCACGGGCCGGCGGTGCTTTCTCGTCACTGTCACTCGCCGGGCAGTTGCCGTGCTTGGTGGTGTTTTCCTGGGGGCACCATTCAAGGGTGAGGCTTAACGCGATAAATACAGCGGCCCGGCTCTAGCCAGTTGGGGGCAACCCGACAGGATTACCCTGATGTTGCTCCGTCGACGCAAGAGTATCCAGAAGCTCTGTGACCTCGCAAACCTTGCCATCTTTTGTTTTGGCAAACAGGACGTACTCGACATCATAACTGTTGCCCCGTCGACTGGTCGCATGGATATCGAACCTGACTACGCTGGATTGTTCGTTGCCGATTTCGTCGTGGATGTTGATCTGCATGTTTCCGCCATCGTAAATCTTATTGAAAACTGCATCGTTAAATGCAGTGACGGCGGCCTTGCCTATGTGTGGCCCGGCTATGTTGGCTGGTAGAGAATAATTGAGCCGCCAGACCACATCGTCTGTATACATGTCAGCGAGCGCTTCACAGTTTCCAAATGCTTCGACTATCAGACGTGCGGGGGTCTTGGACATGGTTTTCTCCTTACTTTCGTCTATGGCTGACCTTGATTGTCCGACGTGATGCGATCACCCGTATTTCAGCGGATAACATCAGCCCTCAATCTCGACATTGACCTCTCCCAGTCCGCCGATCCGGGCGCGGATATGCTGACCAGCGGCGAGATTGATCATCGGGCCTAGTGCGCCTGTAAGAATCACCTGTCCCGCCCTCAAAGGTTGCCCTCTACTTACCATGGTTTGGGCAAGCCAGGCCGCAGCTTTAAGAGGATGACCGAGGCACGCTGCACCTGCGCCTACCGACGTAACTTCTCCATTAACTTCAAGCACCATGCCGCAGGTGTAAAGATCCAGTCCCGCCAACGGCAGTTGCTGATCACCTAGTACATAAAACGCAGACGAGCCGTTGTCAGCAACCGTATCAGCGAAGGTGATTTGCCAGTCAGCTATGCGGCTGTCGACTATTTCAATGGCGGGGGTCACGTAGGCAACCGCCTGACCGACGTCATCTGGCGTTACATCGGCGCGGTCTATATCTTTATCCAGGACGAGCGCGATTTCTGCTTCGCCTCGTGGTTGTATGACCTGATTCATGTCGAAAGTGTCGCCCGAAGCGATTGCCGTGTCGGCGAAGAGTACGCCGAAATCGGGTTGATTTACCCCAAGCTGTTTCTGTACGGCCTTGGCCGTCAAACCTATCTTCCAACCCGAAATCTGTCTGCCTTCGGCTACCCAATGCGCTGTGTTGATAGACTGTATCTTGTAAGCAGAATCTGCGTCAGTCGGATCCATAAATGATCGTAGAGGGCTGACTGGACCCTTGTCGTAAGCGCTTCTCAAGATAGTGGCGGCTTCTGATAGAGGACTGTTCATGGCTGCTGACTTTTGCCTTCGCTAATGTTTTGATCGGCGCATTGGTACATAGAGAGACTCCCCGGTGTGTTTGCAGTATCTAGAACTTATTGGCAGACGGAAAGGAGCATAAAAAGGATCGGGGATTATTGAAACCGGTTTTTTTGCTGTTTTTCGTTGCCCGATCCCTGTGTTTTAGGAATGCTTTGCTGTTCGTTATTCCGGCTTAGCGCTACTCGGCTGGTTTCACCTCCCAGCGATGGGTAGGCTGTGCTCATCGAGTGAGCCAGGTCAAAAGAATGCCATTGATTGCGCTGAACACAGCCATTGGCTCATCAAACATGTAGTGATGGTAGGTGCTCGGGATATGGTAGACCGGGGCTTTACCCTCAGTAATCTGCTTGGTGAAGGCGATACTTCCAGGATCGTAATCTCCGCTGTGTTCGCCCAGAAGGAAAGCGACAGGACAGCTAATAGCCTTCAGCTTGTCCGGTTGGTCCGGAGAGATTTCCAGGTAATCGTACATAGCTGGATCGAACTTCCAGGTCCAGCCCCCCTCAACTTCTCTTAACGAT
>CAXPUI010000128.1:0-3255 GCA_964220205.1 Candidatus Allofontibacter communis
CACGGGTTTCTTCCACCGACATAATCAGGATGTCGCCGACAATCGAGACATCGCCCTGCCCGCCCGGGCAGACCACCGAGGACAATAGCTCCGGGAGTTTTTCATCATGCAACTGATATATGTTGAAACCGTGATAACTGCCCGTGAACAGTTTGTCACCGGCAAATGCCATATCGGTATTGGAGAAGCTCAGGAGTGGGTAACGGTCGTATTCATCGGGTTCCTCATCGGCATCACTGTCCTCTTGCGCATCAGACGATTGGTCTTCGTCATCACGGCCAGAAATTTCAGCAAGTCCCGGTTCGGGAACCTCATCGTTAGAGTCCGAACCCTCAGCCTCATCTTCTTCCGGCATGTCCGGGGGAAACTCAGCAGGATTTTCCGGGTCAAAAAAACCTGGTGGCTTACCTTGAGTGCCGACCAGGCGCAGATTGTGTATTGCCTGACCTGCATCCTCAAATCCAGGAGCCAGACCGGCTCTCGGATCATCCGACAGCGAGATAAGGCGAGCGTGCATCCGTTCAATTTCTGCTTCCTGATCATTAACCACGTCGTTAGTGAATTCAAAGAGAACTGGATCATAGGCCGCACCCGGTTGTTCCAGCAGTGCATCCACCATGGTGACGGCGCCTTCATGGTGGGCAATCATCAACTGCAGAAACAGCCGATCGAAGTCAGTCCCTGACAGGTTTGCAAGCTTGGCCATGTCCTCCTGTGAAGCCATGCCCGCCATATGGTGCGCGGTATGCATGGCGTGATAGTCGGAGCGATCAGGGATCGCCTGATCTCTGTCAATCAGCCAGTCCTGCATGAAGTTGATCTCATCTTCCTGTGCCACGGCGATTCGTCCGGCGATATCAACGATCTCAGCCGTGTTCGTGCGGTCAGCAACGAGCGCGGCCATCTCGACAGCCTGCTGGTGATGCGGAATCATATCCTGCAGGAACTTGACATCATCCGGCGAAAAACTGGTGTTAGCGATCCTGATCGCCGCTTCAGCTGAGAGCTCTTTGCCTGATTCACCCGGAGCCCCGGGTTGGATAATAGGTGCCGGGGCCGCACTACAGATGGTGGACAGCGCCAGGGCGCTGGTAGTGAGAAGCATAGGGAAGCGCATAATTCATCCTTAAATTGATCGCTCCTAATTTAAGGCGTTAGCCCCAAGATAACCAGCATCTGATCAGTTGCCGGGCACAAAACCAGCCAGCGCTGACAAGGGTCTAGTCAACATTCGATCCCGCCTTATGAGTAATCAGTCTATGAACTGACCAGCGCATCTGACACCCGGTTACATGAACAAATCACTGGCCCTGGATTGTACCCACCCTGCTCGCAGTTCGCCCGATAAATTAGACTCGTTATCGACAGAGCACTCGGCTTATACTGCTCCCTAAGAATGTTTTCATCCAGCACGCGGAGGAGAAATGGCTGCAACACTGGCGAGACTCGACGTCAATTGCCCCATCGATCAGATGCTGCACACCATTGAGGCAGACGGCGGGGTCATCATCGAGGGCCTCTTTGAGAGTAATGTCATTACCCGAATGCGGGAGGATATCCTCAAGGCCTCCGAAGGCTTTACACCTGGAGCTGCCACACAGGGCCTGGATGAACTGGGTAAAGAGTTTGTCGGCCATAACACGATCCGCTTTTCGAGCCTGGGTAAGATTTCCACCGCATTCTTCGACATGCTCGACAATCCTGTTTTTGCTGCCCTTGCAGACCAAATCCTGTTACCAAACTGCGGTTCCTACTGGGTAAATACAGGCCAGGCCATGCTGATCGGTCCTGACTCTGCTGCCCAACCGATGCACAGGGATTGCAACAACTGGCCGATCTTATCGTTAGTGGACTGGCCGAACGGCCCCGAAATCACTCTAAGTGCGATGATCGGCCTGGACAATGTCACCGAAGAACTTGGCGCAACCCGGGTCATTCCCGGCAGTCATCGCTGGACCGACTTCAAGGATTACGGCACCCCCGAGATGTCCGTTCCTGCCGAACTGGGACCGGGGGACGCGCTGGTCTACAGCGGCAAAGTTGTGCACGGCGGGGGCGCCAACCAGACCAAAGACAGATGGAGGCTCGCCATGCACCTCAGTTTCGTGCTTGGCTGGATCGTCCCTGAAGAGTCATCACCCATAGACTACACCGACGAGGAGCTTGCCTCACAATCACCCAGGGTGCAGCGTCTGCTGGGCCACAGGAGCTACGATCCAAGACCTCACTTCGGCGGCGGCCTCTGGCTGCGTCACGCGGATAAAATCTAAACGGCTGGGGCTCACACTATTTTTCGCTAACGCGTAGAGAGAACACGCCATGAACCTGGAAGAGTATTCTCAGTACGATGCGCTCGGCCTTGCCGAACTGGTACGCAGTGGAGAAGTTTCTGCCGACGAACTGTCCAGACTGGCCTGCGAGGGCGCAGACAAGGTTAATACTGAACTTAACGCGATTGTCGGCATGCTGGACGAACCCCGGTTTTCGAAGCCCGCGGACGACGCCAGGTTTACAGGAGTGCCCACCTTTCTGAAGGACCTGGGCGCCAGTATTGCCGGCCTGCCCCAGGAGATGGGCTCAAGATTGACCAAGGGATTAATTGCACCGGAAACCACTCACTTTGCACGCCAGGTACTGGAAGCCGGTTTTCTCGTTCTCGGCCGGACAACAACACCGGAATTCGGGCTGACCCTCACCACGGAGACCCTGGCCTGTGGCCAGACACGAAACCCCTGGAACACTGGCAAAATCACGGGTGGCTCCAGTGGCGGTTCCGCCGCCGTCGTCGCTGCGGGTGTTGTGCCCCTCGCCCATACCAATGATGGTGGCGGTTCAACCCGGATTCCCGCCAGCATCTGCGGCAACGTCGGCCTTAAGACCTCTCGCGGCAGGGTAAGTCTGGGGCCGGGGTTTAACGACCTGACAGCACCCCTGGTAGCTGAAGGTTGCAATTCCAGGACTGTCCGGGATACGGCTGCGTTCCTCGATGCCGTCACGCATCACCATCCCGGCGACTATCACCTGCCACACGAAGGCTCCTTTCTGGACCATCTGCTGAACAGCAGACCCGGCAGCTATCGCATCGCCATCAGCCTTGACGGCTGGGGCGAAGATGTAGAGATGGATGCTGACATTCGAACCGAGGTGGAACTGGTCGGCCAACTGCTGAGAGAACAGGGCCACACCGTCGAAGAAGTCACACCCGATATTCTCAAGACCAACTACCTGATCGATCAATTCAAGGTACTGTGGTTT
>CAXPUI010000129.1:0-4450 GCA_964220205.1 Candidatus Allofontibacter communis
CCGGTAACGCCGCAGGCAAAACGTGCGCACGGATCACTTGCCAGCGGGTCGCACCGACAGCGAAGGCGGCCTGTCTCAGCGATGACGGTACCGCCCTGATCGCCTCTTTTGAAGCGATGATAATTACCGGCAGAATCAGGAGGCCCATCGTCAAGGCACCGGAAACCACACTGCGTTCCAAAGCAAAGAACCTGACAAATATTGCCAGACCCAAAATGCCGTAAACAATCGAAGGAACACCAGCGAGGTTGGCAATGTTAACGTTAATAAACTCTGTGACACGGTTGGGTTTCGCATACTCTTCCAGGTATACCGCAGCCAGCACACCGACGGGAATAGCGAACGAAGCGGTCAGAGACACCAACCATAGGGTCCCAACCAGAGCCGATTTGATACCTGCTTTCTCTGGGAACCGAGAAGGAAAACTGTTAAGAAACTGACCGTCCAGCCAAGGCATTCCCAGCACTGAAACCTGGTAAATCAGCAGCGCCAACAAGGTAATCGCACTGGCCGTCACTCCTATGCAGAAGTACTGGAATAATTTAGCCTTTTTATGACGCCATGCCAGGTTGTTCGATACCCTCACTACTCGTATACCTCCTGATACCGCTTCATGATGAAGTTGGCGATAAGGTTGAGAGACAATGTGATCAGGAACAAGACGGAAGCAACGGCAAAGAGTGTCTGGTAAGTCAGAGTGCCCTGGGGAGTGTCACCCAACGATACCTGCACGATATAAGCCGTCATCGTTTGGATACTTTCCAGCGGGTTGAGCGTCAGGATCGGCGTTGCTCCTGCCGCCAGCGTCACCGCCATGGTCTCACCTATTGCCCTGGATATGGCCAACACAAACGCCGCAAACACGCCTGACAGGCTTGCTGGAACGACGACGCGAGTTGTGACTTCAAAGGAAGTCGCACCCAGAGAGTAAGCGCCTTCCCTCAAGCTGTCAGGAACCGCCCTGAAGGCATCGTCACACAGAGAAGCAACCATGGGTAAAACCATGATACCAACGACAATCGCCGCACTGGCCGCATTAAAGACCTGCGTTGCCGGGAACACTGTTTTTAAAAGAGGGGTAACAAAGGTCAAAGCAAAGAAACCGTAAACAACCGTTGGTATGCCGGCGAGGACTTCCAGTATCGGTTTCAGCAAGTTTCTCGCTCTATCACTCGCATACTCACTGAGGTAAATCGCACTGGCCAGACCGATGGGCACCGCCACCATTGCCGAGCCAACGACTATCATGGTTGTGCCCGCAAGCAACGGCAGAAGTCCATAGGACTTAGGCTGCAGCAGGGGCGTCCAGGTCGTCCCGAAAAGAAAGTCTGTCAGGGGAACTTGCTGAAGAAAACCCCAGGTCTCGAACGCCAACACGGCGATAACCGCTGCGGTGGTCAAGGTCGAAACAGCCGCGCACAGAAAGAACACGACGTGGAGGGAGTTTTCCAGATACCGGGGCCTGCGCACATTCATCGGAAGGCCAATCAGTTGCCAGTCAGTCTTTCAAGCGTCGCATTTTCGCCATAGGCTGTGCCGGAAACACGCTCGGCAATGCGTTGTTTAGCTGCCAGGTAAACTTCATCGGGTAACGCAACGTAACCCACCTCTTCTGATAGCGATCCTGCATGATCGAGAAAGAAGTCCACGAAGCTGGCTACGGCCGGATCGTCCAGGGAAGAGGGTCTTACATAGATAAATATAGGCCGAGACAGAGGCGCATAAGACCCGTTATTAATCGTTTCAATGGTCGGAGCAACGGGACCCTTGCCTCCGTCAATCGGCACGACCTTCATCTTGTCCTTATTCTCGACATAGTACGCATAACCGAAGTAGCCGAGGGAGTAGAGATCACCAGCGATACCCTGAACCAGGACATTATCGTCCTCACTGGCTGTGAAGTCCGGTCGCGAAGCCTGTTCTTCGCCATTGATCGCTTTCGTGAAGTAGTCAAAGGTACCGGAGTCTGTGCCCGGGCCATAGAGTCTAATCCGCTCATCGGGCCAGCCGTCACGAATATCTGCCCATGTTTCAACGTCAGATCCCGGCTTCCAGATAGCGTTAAGTTCCGCGACCGTTAAGTGTTCTACCCAGTCATTCTCGGGGTTGACCATGACCGAAAGGCCATCGAACGCAATGGGCACTTCGATAAAGCCTATTCCCGCTGCCAGAGCCTGCTCCTGCTCCCCGCCCTTTATGGTTCTGGAAGCATCATTGATATCGGTTTCTCCCGCCAGGAACTTCTTGAAACCACCGCCAGTACCCGATACTCCCACGGTGACACGAACTCTCGGCTCAACGGCACCATACTCTTCAGCAACCGCTTCACTGATAGGAAAAACTGTGCTCGAACCATCCAGGCGAACTTTACCTACCAGGCCGTCGCCGCCTGAAGCGGCAGATCCATCTTGTTGATTCTCTCCGCCACACCCGACCAACACCAAGGCGAACAAGAGGGAGACAAAAAATTGACGCATAATCGCTTTCCACACATTTATCGATGGCGGGCATTAGACCCCTCCTTTGTTAAGAGAAAGTAAAGACAGTTTTAAGTTCACTCCCCGCGTTCACCGCCGCTCTCATGATTTAATCTCATCGGCGTAAAGCGGAAGAACACCCTGTAAGAACACAACCTTTAAGAAAAAGCAGTATTTACCCCCAATTAATATTTTCTTTATAAACTTCCCTTAACTTTTCATCCCGACATTTCTTAAACCCCTACAAGGTTCTTTACCCTTAATTTTTCTGCCCGAGGATAGCAATGAGACCACTATTTCTAACGATCCTGACCTTCGCAATGCTCCTGCCTTTACAGGCTGCCGCCTCTGACGAGATGACGGAGATACGCTCGCAGCTTATGGCCCTGCTTGAAAGAGTGGAAAAACTGGAGGCTGAGAATCAACAATTGCGAGCAGACACATCACAGACCGCTAGCCGTGCTGAACACGCCACCACCACATCAGGTCAAAAGCGCCAATGGACGGATACCATCAGTATTTCAGGTGACCTGCGAGCCCGTTACGAAAGCTTCGATATCGATGCTCGGGACGATCGTGAGAGAAGTCGGGTTAGAGCTCGCCTTTCAGTAAAGGCGAAACCCACCGATAACACAGAGATCGGCATCGGGCTTGCCAGCGGGGGTGATGACCCGGTCTCCACTAACCAGACACTGGGCGGAGGGGCGTCAACCAAAGACGTCAGACTGGATCTCGCCTACTTCAAATGGCAGGCCAGACCCGGGCTCTCCCTGTCCGGCGGTAAGTCGAAAAACCCGTTTTTCCGTCCAGGAGGCAATGGTTTGGTCTGGGACGGCGATCTGCGACACGAGGGCATAACATTAACCTACACTGGCGACGCACTTTTCCTGAACACCGGGTTACACTTCCTCGAAAGTGATACACGCCGCAGCAATGCGCGAATAGCTTACGGATTTCAGTCAGGTTACAAGGGTGAATTCGGGTCAGCGAAACTGACGACTGGTATAAGCTACTTCAAGATTGGAGCAGAAGGCAGATCATCCTGGTATGACGACGACTTCTTCGGAAACACCATCAATTGCGATGGCAGCTCTTGCGTATACGCCAATGATTTTGAGGAAGTGGAGCTTTTTGCGGAGATGAAGACCACTCTGGGCAATCAACCACTGATGCTCTTCGCTGACTATGTACAAAATCAGGGAGCTTCCACCAACGACACGGCCTGGGCCCTCGGACTGAAGTATGGTAAAGCCAGCAACCCTCGCACCTGGGAGGTTGGTTACACCTACCAGGACATTGAAGCAGACTCAGTGCTGGGACTATGGTCTGACTCGGATTTCGCGGGCGGCGATACCGATGCCAATGGACACATCTTGAGAGGTGCCTGGGCACCCAGCAAAAAGTGGAAACTGGGCTTTACGTACTTCATCAACGAAACCGGCGTGGCGCTTGGAGACAATGAAGATTACAAAAGGCTGCAAGTCGACTGGGCTTACAAATTCTAATCCTGTGACGGCGAGGGCATTGTCAGATCATTGCCGTCGTCACGATCGCTGTATCCGGCAGGTCAAATGACCTGACTCAGCCCCACAAGGTTCTATCCAGGCCATCGTTCCTCCGAGTCGGAGTCAACGATGACCTGGTACCCTATGAATGCGAACAATTTTGTGTGAATCAGCTGGATATCTGCTATCTTGCCCCCCATGGCCAATCAACCCCCACTCTTCAGTCGGCTCTTCGGTCCTTCGCCGATTCAGCCAATCCAGGAACATATGGAGACCTGCGCTGACTGTGTCGAAAAACTGGCACCCTATCTGAACGCAGTCATGACCGCTGACTGGTCGGAAGCATCCTCTCTCTACAACGAAATCTCCGAGCTTGAGAACAAGGCAGACGATCTGAAAAAGCAGATAAGACTGGGTTTGCCGAGGAGCCTTTTCCTACCGGTATCGCGGACCAATCTGCTGGACCTG
>CAXPUI010000130.1:0-7924 GCA_964220205.1 Candidatus Allofontibacter communis
TGAGTCGACGTTGCTGGAAGTGGCACCGAGGTCGCGGCCAGCGGCAAGCAGGCGCGGGCCGATGACCCTGCCCGCGTTAATAGCGGCACGCAGGGCAATATCAATCTGGTAGGTGGAACCGAAGCTGACTGCCGAAGTAAAGCCGGATGCCAGCATCAGCCTGCTGTTCTTGACTGCGGTGATGGTTGCGTCCTCGACCATGGTTTCTCCAATCGCGAATGGACTGGCGTCAGCAAACGAGAGGTGCGCATGGGTTTCAGTCATGCCGGGCATGACAAAGCGGCCACCGAGATCATGGAGTATGGCATCCTGCGCAGTCGCAGGCATATCTGCTCGGTCGCCGGCGTAGGTGATCCTGTTGCCCTCGATGATGATCCCGCCATCTTCGATAACCGTGCTGTCCAGAGCCGTGAACACCCTGGCGTTGGTCAATACTTGTTGCATAGGTCAGTCCAGCCTCAGCAGTTTTTTGGCATTGTCTCCAAGACTTCTGGCGAAGTCATCCGCGGGTGGTGGCGTATCCCAGCCTCCATAGTTTGTGCCGTAAACGAGTCGTTCCTGGCCAAAGACCTCCAGCAATCGTTTGTGAGCGGCTGCTCCATCGACATGGGCATCAAACCAGAGCTTTTTCAGCATAGCCTCGAAGCCATGCTCCTTGATGGATTCCGGCACCCAGTTGCCGAACTGGGTCATGCCAATAAACCTGTCAAGGAAGTAGGGCAGACCACCGCCGCCATGCGATATGCAGATGTCGACATTCGGGTGACGTTCAAAAACGCCGCCGAACAGTATCGTTGCGCAGGCCATGAGTTCTTCGTAGGGATAACCGAGCAAAATAGAAAGGTTGAACCGCTCAAGGCGCCGGTCCTCGGGCCCCTTGTCTCCACCGGATGATGCCGGATGCAGGAACAAAGGCACATCCAGTTCAACCAGGGCTTGATAGAAGGGGTCGAGGACCGGGTCATCCAGATCAAAAGGGTAGTGGGTGCCGGTGTAAGCAGCCACCAGCCCCAGATCCTTGACGCAGCGTTCGAGTTCCCTGATGGCCAGGTCGACATCTTGCATCGGCAGCGCAGCCGACCCCAGCAGCACTCCGGGATGCGAACTAACGAGTTCCGCCATCGCGTCATTGTGTACCTGGCAGAACCTGAGCGCGATATCGACGGGGATGTGGTGGAACATGGTCAGTGGGTTGGGGGATAGCATCTGCTGGTCAATGCCGTCGGCAGCCATACGTTCCAGGCGGAGTTCGGTATCCATGAAAACGGTGCCTCGATACTCCATGGGCTTCATCTGGTAATCACCGATGCGGAAAAAGGGTACACCCTGCGCATCCTTGCTCAACTCCGGGCCGAAACGATCGGCAGCACCAAAGCCTGCTTCAAGAACTACATGGGCATGCAAATCAATTACTTGGCTCATGGGTCAGTCCGCAAAGAAAGCTTCTTTGCGCTCCCCGTTAGGTCCATAAACCGGCTCGCTGCGTTCAGTGAGATAGGCCTGGTTGATGCTCTCCTTGATACCCGCCTGGCCTAGCAGTTCGACCATCTGCTCATAATTTGGGTGCTTGAAGTGGGCAGCCAGCGAGTCTGAATCCTCCCAGAGTTCATAAACCTGGATACGGTTCGGCACTGCCGGATCGGGTGCGAAACAGTAGGCATGGCAGCCGGGTTCCTCGCGGCTGACGAGCTGGCAGTCACGAACCAGGTCAACGGCGTTATCTCTTGCGGCCTGGTCTTCGAATTCGAGGGCTGCTACAACAATGATCATAAATTTCTCCTTGGTGAAGCGAAGATGCTAAACCCCTTAAATGCGACTATCAAACCCATTGGCATTTAGTGGTATAAGGTAGGGCAACGTTGATTCTTGTAGAGGAAGTCCCAGGATGCGTATCTTCGGTGTATGCCTGCTCGCGCTGCTGTCACTTGTCTTAGCAACAGCGGCTGGATTGTATCTGTACCTGAGTCCTGACGAACCGCCGCCGAAAATTGCAGCACCGTCGACGGTCAGGACTATCACGACCGGCGAGATTATCGGTTTCCAGGGTAAGAATGATGCCCACACCTGGTGGGGCCTGCCCTATGCACAGGCACCCGTTGGTGAATTACGCTGGCGGGCCCCGCGCCCCCCGGTTTCCTGGGAGGGCCGCCGGGAAATGCTGAGCTACGGTGAACAGTGTGTCCAGTTTCCGACGGTATCCGGCGGTGAGGCGTCGTTGCTGGGTGCCGAGGATTGCCTGTTCCTCAACGTCTGGGCACCGACCATTGGTCCCGAGAGGATTCGGGAGGGAACTGATCGACTCCCCGTGATGTTCTGGATTCATGGCGGAGGTAACAGTGTCGGAAGTGGTGGCACTGATGCCAACGGCATCTACGATGGCTCTATGCTGGCGACCGATCATAACGTTATCGTTGTCACGCTCAACTATCGCATGGGTCCGTTGGGCTGGTTTGCCCATCCTGCGCTGACGGCTGCCTCTTCGAGCCCCGAGGATGCTTCGGGTAACTTCGGCACCCTGGACTTGATTGCGGCGCTGCAATGGGTGCAGGCGAACGCCGCCAGCTTCGGGGGTGATCCGGACAACGTCACCATTTTCGGTGAGTCAGCCGGGGGTACCAATGTGCTCAGCCTGATGGCCTCGCCACTGGCTGCGGGATTGTTTCACAAAGCCATCGTGCAAAGTGGTTCGTTTCGACCGAGTCCGCTGTCGGAGGCTCAGGATATCGGTACAACAGCATCGGGAACGGCTCGAGTCTCGGCGAGGGAAATCGGGGCTCGGCTCCTGGTGCAGAGCGGTCAAGCTGATAACAGGACTGAGGCTATTGCGAAGCAGGAAGAAATTTCATCGTCAGTGATGTCCAGCTGGCTCCGGTCACTCAGTGTCGAAGAGCTTTACTCGGTCGTTGATGGTTCATTCGCTGGAATGATCACCATGCCCAAGGTGTTGGCGGCTGGTTATGTCATTCCTGTCCCCGCTGACACGGGGGCTTTCACTGACCCGGCGAGCTATAACGCGGTGCCCCTGATGATCGGTTCGACCCGGGACGAGGCTAAACTCTTTTTTGCTTTCGACCCGCGTTATGTTGAGCTCACCAATGGAATCCCTGTCGGTATCAATGATCTTGAAGCCTATAACCGGGATACCAGGTACGGTTCTGATGTCTGGCGGTCCCTGGGTGTCGATAGCATCGCAGAGCAGGTCAGCCTGTCCTCACCCGAAGGGGTCTATGTTTATCGGTTTGACGCTGATGACTGGCGCGACTTCGGTTTTATCGACCTGAAGGAGTTGATCGGTGCCGGTCACGCGTTGGAATTACCTTTTGTCTTCGGTTATTTTCCGAAGCCGTCCCGGGTGCTCTTCCCGGATTCAACGTTTGAGGAAGTAGAGTTGCTCTCGAATGCCATGATGTCGTACTGGTCGAATTTTGCGCATACCGGGAAGCCTGGGACCGGGCAGCATGACGAGGAACCTCTCTGGCGACCCTGGCGTGACGACCGGGGCGGTGGCAATCTGCTGCTCCTCGATACGGAAATTGATCAGGGTATCAGGATGGAACGCCAGTTACTGGAATTCAATTCGATTAAAGAAGCATGGTTGACCGATGATAGCTTTGCGTCCCTGGAGGATCGTTGCCGTTCACACGCAGTGGTGTTCTTTATCAGCGGTTCCAGCGCCGCGGAACGACAGGCGCTGGGATGCCAGTGAAGCTGTATGATGATCACCTGGCTTCCCAGGGCCTTGGTTTGCAGGGCGTGGTCAGCACCTGTCGCATCAGTGTGGCTCCCGAAATCAGCGCGTATCGCCAACTGCTGGTGTTCGCTCACACGGGTGGGCTGATGTGGCGCAAGCTCGACACAACCGACCCGGATCCGCTCGATAGTAAGTCGGTGAAGCTGGCGCATGATTTCATGGCTCGGATCGGAGTGGGCGATTACAACATTGTTTATCCGGTAGATCAGTTTGCGATCGACCTGGTCAGTGTCGGCCGGCAGCTTGGCTGGCATCATGACTCGCGGCTGGCCATTGGTATTAACAGGAACTATGGCACGTGGTTTGCCTACCGGTTCGTCATTGCTGCCAGCACCGAATTTGCAGAAACCACCGTATCGGATGATCATCCCTGTGATGCCTGCGCGGGGAAACCCTGCATCAGCGCCTGTCCTGCCGGTGCGGTGACGGAAGGAATATTTGATCTGGATCGATGCACCACTGAGCGTCTTCAGAACAGCTCGGGCTGTGCTCTAAGTTGTGCAGCGCGACTGGCCTGTCCGGCAGGTGCTGAATACCGCTATACGGCTGAGCAGATCCGTTACCACTATGGCCGTTCGCTGATTACTCTGAAAGCTTATGAGGTATCAACATCAAGATAAGACAGATATCCCTGTGGGCGAACCTCTGCGATCTGCCCGCTCAACCAGATTCCGTCAGCTGGCCCACCGAGAACTGGGATCGAGAGCTTCCGCGGTGCCGGGATGAAGGCGCTCTGCAACGTCTCGCTGATGAGATCTTTGCGCTGGAAGAAGGTGCCAGGGGTGTGACTTATGCGCTGTTGATCGTCAAGGAAGGTCGACTCTGCTACGAGCGCTACGACGCAGGGGCCAACCCCTTTTACCTCCAATACTCCTGGTCAATGGCAAAGAGTATTACCCAGGCGCTCGCAGGGATTCTGGTGCGCCAGGATCGACTCGACATCTATGCCCCTGTTGACGTCCCGGAATGGCGACATGATGCGCGTTCAGAAATTACCATGGATCAGCTGCTCAGGATGTCGAGCGGCCTGGCGTTCCAGGAAGACTATGTTGACGGTGGGGTTTCTGATGTGATCCCGATGTTAATGTTCGAGGGGCGGCATGACACGGGCGCGTATGCTGCAGCCAGGTCTCTGGAGCATTCGCCAGGTGAGGTCTGGTCTTATTCAAGCGGGACGACCAACATCATCTGTCGCCTGCTTAAGGAGATAGTCGGGGGCGGGGCTACCGGCATGCTGCGATTTATGAATGATGAGCTTTTCGAGCCGATCGGGATTCGCACTGCGACTCCTAAATTTGATACCTCGGGGACGTTTATCGGTTCTTCGTTCCTGCAGGCGATTCCCCAGGATTTTGCCCGCTTCGGTCTGCTCTATCTAAGGGGAGGCGCCTGGGATGGCAGGGAGATCGTATCCCGTGACTGGGTTGACTATGCCAGGTCACCGACCTACCGCTCAGATGACGAATGTTACGGCGCCCACTGGTGGATGAACCCGGCCAATCCGCAGCAGTTCTACAGCAGTGGCTACGATGGCCAAAGAATTCTCTGTGACCCGGAGCGTGATCTCATCATTGTGCGTCTGGGGCGGACGCCCTCGGAACAGGTTGACTACGTCTGGGACAGGGTTGATCAACTCGTAGAGTTGTTTTAGGCGGGGAATTGAAAACGCCCTGCAATGTTCCCATCGCAGGGCGTTATGGCATGCAGGCGTTTCAGGAGTTGGTGAAATTTCCTGCCCTTTTCTCGGCTACTGCCTTGACCCCTTCCTTGTGGTCGTTGGTCTGTTGCAGCCACTTCTGTTCGCGACTCTCGATGGTCGTTACGTCGTTAACGGCATCTGCCAGACCCGGTCGCATCTGATCCCGCAATGACAGAAGCGCCAGTGGTGCGTTTTCTGCAATTTCCTGGGCCAGCTCTATGGCTGCCTCGCGGACATTGTCGTTGTCTGTGTAGACGTCACCCAGTCCCCATTCGTGCGCCGTTTCGCCATTGATACGACGGCCTGTCATAAACAGCAGGTTGGCCCTCTGCACGCCCACGATTCGGGCAAGCGTATGGGTCAGACCAAAACCGGGTGTAAAACCGAGCTTGACGAAATTCGCCGTCATGCGGGTTGCCGGACAGACCACCCGGAAGTCGGCCATCAGCGCCAGCCCGAAACCACCGCCAACAGCCGCTCCCTGGACAGCTGCCACGACTGGTTTTTTGCAATGGAATAGCCGCACAGCCTGGTCGTAGAGTGGATTGCGGTCACTGTCGGTACGCTTTTCGAGTTCGGCAGCCCTTTCGCTGGAGCCAAAGTTCGCACCGGCGCAGAAATGTTTACCATCGGAGCACAATACGATGGCGCGAAAATCCTGGTCCTGGTCGATATCCTCGAAGCAGTCCGACAGGTCGTTTATCAGGGCGATATCAAAAAAATTGTTGGGTGGGCGCTGGATTTCACACTGGATAACGTGCCCATCCAGACGCGTCACTGCTACATCGCCATAGGTGTCTTTTACAGCCACGTGCGTTACTCCCATGGTCTCTTGGTTGGTTGAATCCCCTTTGGCCAGTGTTCGAAATTACCGGCAACTGCCTCGGCAATCTCAGCCACAGACCAGGGTTCATCAGCATTGTCTTTGGCGGCAATCTCCTGGGCCTGCCAGGAAAGCAGCTGAACACTGTTTCCGGACACCAGGAAGGTTCGGCCGGTCACATCCTTGGCGTCATCTGAACCCAGGTAGACCACCAGGGGCGAAACCTTGGCAGGTGACATGAGTTCTTCCATGTTCTGATCCTGGGGGAACAGATCTTCTGTCATGCGTGACCACGCAGCTGGTGCAAGCACATTGACTCGGACGCCGTATTTCAGACCCTCCTGGAACAGGCAGCGGGCAAAACCGGCGATGCCCGCTTTGGCGGCACCGTAGTTACATTGACCGAAGTTGCCGAGCAGGCCCGATGTTGATGAGGTCACAACAATGCTGCCACCTGACTCCTGCGTCAGCATCTGGTTGTAGGCGGCCTGGACGGTCAGGTAGGTGCCACGCAGGTGGACATTGATGACCGCATCCCACATGTCATGAGTCATGTTTTTGAAGGACTTGTCTCTGAGAATCCCGGCGTTGGCGATAAAGAAATCGAGCTGGCCAAAATTGTCGACAGCAGCTTGTACCATTCCCTTCGCATCGTCTTCGACGGTAACGTTGCCGTAATGAGCCGCGGCTTTACCACCGGCCGCCTGGATATCGGCAACGACCTGATCAGCCATATCGCTGCCACTGCCACTGCCGTCTCGTGACCCGCCCAAATCGTTGACAACGACCGCAGCACCTTCCTGTGCCAGGAGTTTGGCGTGACATTCTCCCAATCCGCCGCCTGCGCCAGTAACAATGGCGACTTTTCCTTCCAGCATTCCCATGATCTATTCCTCCGGGGCTAATTCAAAAAGGGGTCTAAAAATAAGGGCGAAAGTAAATCACATTGGCTGTCACAATACGAGTCCCATGGCCCCGCCGCTGACCAGTGCCGGGGTCTCCGGGTTCTGGTCCTGGCAGGTGGAATTCCTCAGGCAGGTTCCTCGCAATGGAAGGCATAGCTGTGGCCTTCCTGCGCCCAACTGTGGAACTGACCTTCTCGCGCCAATTCCTGGAAGTCGCGCCAGTTATCGCTGTAGTGCATGAGCACGATCTTGCGGCGGGTAGCTTCAGGCAGTGTCATCAGTTCCTCTATCGACGCATGGACACCGCCCGTAAAGAGCTGGCAGTCATGGAAGATGATCTCGAAATTGAACATCCTGTCGAAGTCCATGACAAGTTCGGGATCAAATCTTGTATCTGAGGTGTACAGAACCCTGTCGTCGATGATGACCCCACAACTCCAGGCGCAATCCTGCCAGGAGCTGGCGCTATCTGGAAAATGCAGTGTTCGTGGCATCTTGATATTGATAGAGCCGACGTTCGCCTCGTAGGTGTCTCTCGGGTAGTTGCGCAATTTTTCTGGACGGTTTGTGTCCCAGAGATCGGCGAAACCCAGTGGTTCTCTCTCTGACTGTTCGCTGCCACCACGGAGGCTGTGTTCCCAAAGGATGTTCTCGTACTCCTGGGTAATTACCATGCGAGGTTTCTGTTTGAAGATGTAGCGTCCCGACAATTGCACCTCTTCCAGCCCACCGATGTGGTCTGCGTG
>CAXPUI010000131.1:0-2466 GCA_964220205.1 Candidatus Allofontibacter communis
GAGTTTCAGCCGAAGTGCGTTCAACTTGATAAAGCCACCTGCATCAGATTGGTCATAGGCACCCGCATCATCTTCGAAGGTCACGATATCGGCATCGTACAGGCTATCAGACGCTGACTCTCTACCCACGACAGTGACATTGCCCTTGTACAGCTTGAGCCGGACGCTGCCGTTCACAACCCGCTGTGATTGATCAATCAATGCCTGGAGCGCCTGACGTTCCGGGGACCACCAATACCCGTTATAGATCAGACTGGCATAGCGCGGCATCAGTTCATCTTTCAGGTGAGCCAGTTCCCGGTCCAACGTAATTGATTCAATAGCTCGGTGGGCCTTCAGAAGAATGGTCCCACCCGGGGTTTCGTAGCATCCCCTAGCTTTCATTCCGACAGAACGGTTCTCGACAATATCTACACGGCCAATACCGTTAGCGCCGCCAAGTTCATTCAAACGTGCGAGGATCGTCGCAGGACTCATCTCAACACCATCAATAGCCATCACATCGCCGGAGCGATAGGTCAGATCAACATAGGTAGCCACGTCGGGAGCCGCTTCCGGCGACACCGACCACAACCACATGGCTTCTTCCGGTTCCTGGGCAGGATCCTCCAGGACACCACCCTCGTAGGAAATATGCAGTAGATTCGCATCCATCGAGTAGGGCGATTTTTCTCCTTCGTGCTTCTGGTCTACCTTGATCTGGTGTTTTTCGCAGAACTCCATCAGTGCTTCCCGGGAGTTCAACTCCCAATCCCGCCAGGGGGCAATAACCTGGACATCAGGCTTCAGCCCATATACACCCAGCTCAAAGCGAACCTGGTCATTGCCCTTGCCGGTCGCCCCATGAGCTATTGCCTGGGCTCCAGTCTCATTGGCTACCTCGACCAGTCGTTTGGCAATGAGCGGGCGCGCGATGCTGGTGCCTAGGAGATATTCACCCTCGTAGATTGTATTGCACCGAAACATCGGGAAGACGAAATCACGGACGAATTCTTCCTGAACATCATCAATGAATATTTCCTGTACGCCCATGCTCGACGCTTTTTCCCTGGCGGGTTCCAGTTCTTCCCCCTGCCCCAGGTCGGCCGTATAGGTGACGACTTCACAACCATGTGTCTCCTGCAGCCATTTAAGTATCACCGAGGTGTCCAGACCCCCTGAGTAAGAAAGTACCACTTTGTCAAAATCGGCCATCGGCCTGTATCCGGAAAAATCGAGGGCGCTATATTACCTGTTTGGTACAATGTCGGGAATCCCGTTACAAATTCCCGGATTAATGACGACACTGCAGCTCAAGCGGCCAGACGACTGGCATATTCACCTGAGAGACGATGACTACCTGCCACGCACGGTACGGGATGCGAGTCGCTACTTTTCGAGGGTGCTGGTAATGCCGAACCTGGTACCTCCAGTGACAGATGTCAGTCATGCGGTCGCCTACCGGGAACGGATCATGGCGCATGCCCCGGACGGTTTTCAGCCGATAATGACCCTCTACCTGACCGACACGACCGGCAAGGACACGGTAATTGCTGCAGAACAATCAGGGGTCGTCGAGGCATTCAAACTTTATCCCGCCGGCGCTACCACCAATTCAAGTTTCGGGGTAAATACAGTCCAGGCAATGTACCCATTGTTCGAGGTCATGGAAACCCATGACGTGATCCTCTCGATACACGGCGAGGTGACGGATCATGAGGTCGACATCTTTGACCGGGAAGCCGTATTTATCGACACGATCCTGTCAGATATCGTACGAGAGTTTCCACGGCTCAGAGTCATACTGGAACACATCACGACACGCGAAGCTGTAGAGTTCGTCGAGGCATCGAGCGACCGGGTTGCAGCGACCATCACTGCACACCATCTACTGTATGACCGCAACGACATGCTCGTCGGCGGCATGAAGCCCATTCACTACTGCCTGCCGGTCCTGAAACGCAATATCCATCGCGACGCCCTGCTGACCGCAGCGACATCAGGTAATCATTCATTTTTTCTTGGTACTGATTCGGCGCCACACCCCCGTTCCGCGAAGGAAAATGCGTGTGGATGCGCTGCAGGCTGCTACACGGGCCACGCAGCGATTGAACTCTATGCCGAGGCTTTTCACAACGAAGGCAAGCTCGATCGGCTCGAGGGCTTTGCCAGCGAGTTCGGGGCTGATTTTTATGGCTATCCCAGAAACAAAGACCATATTGAGCTCAAAGCCGAAGACTGGGCAGTTCCAGAGACCCTTGCTTTCGGCAATGACAATTTAATACCAACTCGCGGCGGAGAGACTATCGCCTTTCGAGTCACCAGCGGGGCTCGACACCCCTTAAGCGACGGTGCAGATTGACAACAGAAAAGCTACCTATAGCTTATCGGTTCAGAGGCTATCTGCCGGTGGTTCTTGATCTCGAAACAGGTGGGTTCAACGCCAGAACTGACGCGATACTTGAAATCGCGGCGGTCATTCTGGAA
>CAXPUI010000132.1:0-3467 GCA_964220205.1 Candidatus Allofontibacter communis
TCGACGTATCCTTTCCAATATTATGGATGCGCTGGATGATGACATGCATGCCGGCGTCTCTGAGCAGGTCGCAGCGCTGAGGATCAGGTTGGAAGCGTTAGACAAAACAGCGCTCAGATTGCTTACCCGGTTTGACAAAGGCCATCAGGTTGGCGCGGAACCATCCATGCTTAAGCTGAAAGGTAGTCAGTTGGTTCAAGACATGGATCAAGCGTTGTATGAAATTGCAGGATATTACGTTTTGCCCCTGGATTCTCAGCTGCGAGGGGGAGATCCAATTGGTCCTGATTTTGCTGATATGCCAGCCAGCGGCATGTTTCATCATCGTGGTTTCACCATTGCGGGTGGTACCAGCGAAATCCAGCGGAATATCATCGCCCGGCAGGTGCTTGGCCTCGCCTAGGTGTTTTCCTGCTGATGATCAACTCTCTTAGTCTGTGGGGGATTTTCTTGTTGAAATTCTCCATCAAATACCTGGCCGCCAGGAGATGGTCCCGCACCAGGCACTCGTATTGAGGCAAAACCAGTGTTCTTGATGATCCTGGCAGCGAGCGGGCGCCGGAGCCCCGGTAACAGACAGATAAACCCCGCTGCGTCGGTCGCAAAACCGGGAGTCAGTAACAGAGCGCCACCGAAGACCAGCATAATGCCCTCGAGCAGTTCCTTCTCGGGTGTTTCGCCTCGACCGAGTTTAGTCTGCACACGATGAAGGGTAGCAAGGCCCTCCAGGCGCAATAGCCAGACGCCGACGACTGCAGTCAGGATAACAAGTCCGATGGTTGGCAGCGCGCCGATGACGCCACCTACCTCAATAAGGATGACCATCTCGATCAGTGGGACAAGGAAAAATATCAGGGTTGCTATCTTCAAGGCAGTTATGGGTATCAATAACCTGGAGAAGAGAATAACAGAGTCGGCCGGGCCATGTGTTAGATTAAGCCATCAATAGCGGAGATATCCTTGACACAGATAACTTTTGAAGGCCCCGAAGGGCAACTGGAAGGAATCCTTGAACTAGGTGAACCAGGTTGGGGCGCTGTCTTATGTCATCCCCACCCTCTCTATGGCGGATCCATGAATGATGGAGTGCTGCAGGCCCTGCATAGGGGCTTTGCCAAGGGCAGTGGCTCGACTCTACGTTTTAATTTTCGCGGTGTGGGTGCGTCGACAGGTCGGCATGATGAGGGGGCAGGTGAAGTTGATGATGTGTTGGCCGCTGTCGAGTTTTTAAAGTCGCAAGGCGTGGAACAGGTCGTGCTGGCAGGATACTCTTTCGGGGCAGTGATGTGCCTGAAAGCAGCATCGAGATTGGCGGTGGAGGCTATGGTGCTGGTTGCTCCTCCACTCCAGATGCTGGATGAATTCTCGAAACCACCAACACCCTGCCTGGTTATCCTTGGTAGCGAAGATCAGATTGTCGAGGCAAACGAAACAGCATCGGGTTTTGCGGATAGCGAGGTCGAATTGATAAACGGTGCTGACCACTTCTTTTTTGGCAAGCACGATGAAATCGAACGCTTAGTTGCGGCAAAAGGTGAAATCCCTTGGAGTTGAAGACGGTTACTTACGACATTGCTGACGGCATCGCGACGATTACACTAAACCGGCCGCACCGCATGAATGCCTGGACTGGCAGAATGCATACGGAATACCGGTATGTGCTTAATGAAGCGGATATTGATCACTCAGTCAGGGCTATCGTCGTCACAGGTCAAGGTCGCAGCTTTTGTGTGGGCGCAGACAGCAAGGCGCTCGAAGGCCATGTTGCCAAAGGAGGTTACGATCCGGGCACCCCCATCGACCTGACCATTCCCGGACAGAGTGCACAGGAAGAGTTTCAAGCATCCTTTGCCTATCATTTTGGGCTGACGAAACCAGTGGTTGCCGCGATAAACGGTCCTGCTGCAGGAGTTGGTCTGGTATTGGCCTGTTTCGCGGATATACGCTTCGCAGTGCCAGGCATAAAATTTACGACAGCTCATGGCAAGCTGAATTTCCCGGCTGAGTATGGGCTGTCGTGGTTACTGCCCAGGATGATCGGCTTGCCCAGGGCCAATGACCTGTTGTTAACCAGCCGTGTCTTCATGTCCGAGGAAGCTCACGAAATAGGGCTGGTCAACCGATTGTGTGATCCCGAAGCGTTGCTGAGGGAAACCTATGAGTATGTGCAGTTGATGATAGAGACTGTATCGCCTGCCTCGCTCAGAGAAACGCGCTGGCAGGTCTACAGGGATCTGCACCGTGATGTGGCCAGTGCAGTTGTCAACAGCGAAGAGCTGATCGACGAGATGAGTCGGCAGAAAGATTACCAGGAGGGTATCAGTGCCTTCGTTGAGAAAAGAAAACCGAACTGGACGGGAGAGTAATCATTGAGTGTTGAGGAAAGACAGGGCTATGCACTGGCTGCTGAGCCTTTTTATCGGCCACTGTCTGATGAAATAGACGTGTTTCAGGCCGCCTATGACCAGCGACTTCCGGTCTTGCTCAAAGGTCCAACGGGTTGTGGCAAGACACGCTTCGTCGAATTCATGGCGCATAAAATTTACCATGGCACTGGTGGTGGCGAAGTCTCCCAGCCCTTGCAGACCGTTGCCTGCCACGAGGACCTGTCTGCGACTGATCTTGTCGGTCGCTTCCTCCTCAAAGGTGAAGAAACTGTTTGGCAGGATGGGCCGTTGACGAGAGCGGTGAAAGAAGGATCGAGTTGTTATCTGGACGAAATTGTCGAGGCGCGCAAAGATTCAACCGTGCTCATTCATTCCCTGACCGATCACCGACGTATCCTGCCGGTGGAGAAGCTGGGTACGATCCTAGATGCCCATCCGAACTTCCTTCTGGTGATTTCCTATAATCCGGGTTACCAGAATGTGTTGAAGGACCTGAAACCCAGCACTCGGCAACGGTTTGTCGCTATTGAGTTTGATTATCCGGAAAGGGACGCGGAAGCTGAGATTATTGCGCACGAGAGTGGGGTTGATCTCGAAGCCGCCGGACGACTTGCGAGTCTTGGTGAAAAAATTCGGAATTTGCGTAGTCATGGTTTTGATGAAGGTGTGAGTACGCGGCTGCTCATCTATGCTGGCCAGCTTATCTGTCAGGGTATCGATACAAGAAGAGCCTGTGAAGCGGCTGTCGCTAAGGCCGTATCTGATGATCAGGAAGTTCAGAGAGCGGTTGCTGAACTGGTTGATATTATCTTTCCTGCCTGAAGTCTCTTTTGTCCACTGACGCTACCATACAGACAACCACGGAAAATCTGGCTAAGGGGAGCAAAGAGACTGCGCGCCTCTTTGCTCAGTCTGTTGAGGATGTCGTCTGGCAGAGTTCCACAGGACGAGAGGAATTCTGCAGTCTCTGTGAGGCCATGGGTGGCGCAGGCTGGAAATCCTATGAATCCCTGAATGTTTACCTGAACATGGCCGCTCAACTGCCGGATGAGGAAACCCTGCTGGGGGTTGGGCGTCTGT
>CAXPUI010000133.1:0-9250 GCA_964220205.1 Candidatus Allofontibacter communis
CCAGGAGTGTGCCCAACATTTTGAGCTGGACCCTGGAGATGCGCTTTATATTCCGAGTATGTGGTGGCATCACGTTGTCTCGCTGGAACCCTTCAATCTGCTGGTGAATTACTGGTGGTGTACGACGATGGCAGCGCTGGGTTCTCCATCCAATGCCATGATGCACGCCATATTGGCGCTGCGAGACTTGCCTGAGCGCCAGAAACAAGTCTGGCAGAACCTCTTTAATCACTATGTTTTTGAAAATAGTGAATCAGTTTTTGCGCATATCCCGGAAACTGGTCGCGGTTGCCTTGAAACGATGGACGAAAAGATGGCCCTCAGGCTCAAGGCAGAAATTCAACGAAAGCTTAGCTTGTAAGGGGCTTTGGAGTACGCATGACTCATAGCAAAATTCATAAGGTCATTATTGCCGGTGGTGGTACAGCAGGTTGGATGGCCGCTGCCGCTATTTCGAAATTGCTGGGCAAAACTCTCGATATCACCCTTGTCGAATCTGATGTCATCGGCACTGTAGGCGTCGGTGAGGCAACCATCCCAACTCTGATCACATTCCATGAACTCCTTAAAATCAAAGAAGAAGAGTTTATGAAAGCGGTCCAGGGTACATTCAAGCTCGGCATCGCTGTTGAAAGCTGGCGCGACGTGAACGAAGACTATCTTCATTCTTTTGGCTGGAGTGGCCAGGATGTCTGGGCTGCAGGCTTTCAGCACTTCTGGTTGAAGGGCAAGCAACTAGGTATTGCTGAAGAGTACGGTTCCTATTGTAAGGAGTGGGCGGCCGCCAAGCAGAATCGCTTCGCGATCTTGCGTAACGGGCAGCTCAACTACGCCTATCATATTGATGCCTCGCTGTACGCCAAGTTTCTCCGAACCATTGCTGAAGAGAATGGAGTCGTGCGCCAAGAAGGTAAAATCGACGAGGTACTCCAGGATGCTGACACCGGTTATATCTCAGGATTACGACTGGATTCAGGTCAGTTGATCCAAGGTGATCTCTTTATTGACTGTACCGGGTTTCGTGGCCTGCTGATTGAGCAGACGCTGAAAGCTGGCTACGTCGACTGGACGGATTACCTGCCATGCGACAGCGCCGTGGCCATCCAGACCACAGCGGTGGAACCGCCCCGGCCTTATACGCGATCTATCGCGCGTCCCGCAGGCTGGCAATGGCGCATTCCTCTGCAACATCGTGTCGGCAATGGTTTGGTTTTCTCATCACGGCATTGGTCTGATGATGAGGCAACACAGCGCCTGCTGGAGAACATCGCTGGTGAACAATTGGTCGAACCCCGTGTCCTTAAATTTCAGACCGGTACTCGCAAGAAGCATTGGCACAAGAATTGTGTTGCGATGGGGCTGTCCTCAGGGTTTATCGAACCTCTGGAGTCAACCAGCATTCACCTCATCCAACGGGCCATTATCCGACTAATTCAGATGTTCCCTTATGACGGTATCAGGCAGCCAGACATCGATGAGTTCAATAGTCAGATGAGCTACGAGGTGACGCACACACGAGACTTCATCATCCTGCACTATCATGTGACAAATCGGCAGGATTCGACCTTCTGGCGAGACTGTCGAGAGATGGAAATTCCTGAATCGTTGCAGCATAGGATTGAACTTTTTCGACAGGCTGGAAGGGTATTCAAGATACCAACCGAGTTGTTTGGCGAGACCAGTTGGATTCAGGTCATGATGGGGCAGGGTATATTGCCGGAGCAGTACCATCCGATTGTCAATATGATGTCAGACTTGGAACTGCAGGATTTTCTCAACGGAATTCATGGTTCCGTACAAAACCTGGTTCGCCAGCTGCCCGAGCATCAGCGCTTTATCGATCACTATTGCGCGTCAACTGCCTAGTATTTGCTTCTCTTCGGAGCTGGAGCGCCTGGCCTGTAGTGCCTCTTCGATTTCGGCAACCTCGGTGTCGGACAAGTTGTAAAACAGCAAGGCGATTACATTCAGGCACGACAGGACTGCTGGGAAAAAAGTAAACAGCATTCGGATGCCCATTAAAGACTCATCGGTCTGGGGCTGATTGGCCACGTAACCATAGTAAGCCAGCAACCAGCCCGAGAGGCTTGCGCCAATCGTAGCGCCGAACTTTTGCGCAAACATAGTGGAAGAAAAGACCAGGCCGGTCATGCGTCTCTTGAATCGGTGTTCTACAAAGTCTGCCACATCGCCGTACATCGACCAGACGATAGGGGCTGTTGGTCCGGCGAGGAATCCTCCAAGGCAGTTAAGCAAGAGCATGCTCCAATACTGATCGGGAGGGACGAAGAATAGTGCTATTCCCGGGATCGTGCTGAGCAACGAGAGTACAACCATAATGGTTTTCTTTTCGAAGCGGTCAGTGAGGAATTTGGTGCAGCAGACGCCGAGAATCAGAGCGACGGAATTCATCGCGAGGAAAAAGCTGGTCTGGTCAAGTATCCAGATGAAGGTGGTTCCCACATCCCCGACGTAATACTTGAAGTAATAAACCGTAACTGCCCCTCGCAGGCCGACGCTGGATAGTGTCAGAACCCCGGCTATAGCAAGAACAATCCAGTTACGCGTCGTCAGGATAATCCGCAGATCGTTCTGTATGCTGACTGTCTCATGGGGTGGCGAGGTGACCCGCTCCTTCGTGGTCCAGAAAGTAAACCAAAACATCGCGATGGAAAGCACGGCGAAGCAGGCCATGGTCAATTGGAAGCCTAGTGCCTCGTCGTCTCCGCCGAGGTATTGTGCCATGGGCCTTACGAGCATGGAGATTAACAGGCCGCCGCCGAAGGCGCCGACAAATCTAAAGCTCGACAGAATAGTTCGCTCGGTCGATACCGGTGTCATGACACCCATCAGGGCTGAATAGGGCACGTTAATAGCTGTGTAGAGCATCATCATCAACGTATAGCTCACCCAGGCGTAGATCAGTTTGCCGGTGTCCTCGAATTCCGGCCCTGCAAACATCAGGTAACCCATCGCACCGTAGGGTACCGACATCCACAGCAGGTAAGGTCGGTATCTGCCCCATCGTGTCTGGGGCGTGCGATCAGCCAGCATCCCCATTAGTGGGTCATTGATTGCATCCCATAATCTGCTGACAAAAAACAGGGTGCCGACAGCTGCTGCGGGCAAGCCATACACGTCCGTGTAGTAGTACAGCAGAAAGATATTGAAAGTTTGAAAGAAAAAATTAGAAGCAGTGTCACCGAGGCCGTAGCCGAGCCTTTCCTTAAACTTTAACGATTGTGTGTCAGCAGCAGCCAAAGGCTATCCTGATGGCAGTTAGGAGAGGGGTATTATAACGTAATTGACAGCGTTGTCAGATTCGGCAAAGTTATCAGACGGCCTCGGGCGGGATGTCTGTACCAGTGAGTCGATGACAATAAAGCCGTTGAAAGGACCCCTTGGTGTCTGATGCGTCTAGTTATTGCCAGCAGCAAGAGAGCAAGTTATGTAATAAAACTACGGATAAGCATGATATAACCTGTTAAAATACGTAGTAATATTACATTAACGGGTTCGACGCCATCACCTCATCTATTCTCACCGATTTAGCGGCTGGTAAGCCGAAGTTAAGTAAATCGGAGTCTAAGGTTGCAGACTGGGTCCTCAACCACCCATCGGATGTGATCAATGCATCGGTTCAGGTTGTGGCGAAGGCGGCGGAAGTCTCCGAGCCAACGGTGATTCGCTTCTGTCGGCGCATTGGGCTCGAGGGATTTAAGCAATTGAAAACAGGCCTGATTGCTGCCCTGCAGCGGTCGGAAAGTTATCTGCATCATGATGTTGTTTCGTCAGACTCTGCGTCATCGGCGGCCTCAAAAATACTTGAAAGTTCAATAGAGACACTGGTTGATTTGCGACAACAGATCAGTCGGATGCCTTTCGCTGCAGCCGCGGGGAAAATGAAGACGGCCAGGCAGATCACTTTTGTTGGCCTCGGGGCATCGGGTCACGTCGCGTCGGATGCCTGCCATAAGTTTTTTCGCCTGGGCATCCCTTGCACGACAGCCTTGGATACCCCGGGTGTTCTCCAGCAGGCTTCGGTATGCCAGCCAGGCGATGTATTTGTCGCTATTTCACATACGGGCCGCTGGCCGGAGATGATTCGAGGTATGCGCCTGGCCCGTGCGCGTGGGGCGGAGACTATCGCGGTGACAGATGCCGATTCTCCTCTAGCGGAAGTTGTCGGTCTTATTTTTCCGTCTCATGCTGATGAAGATACGAGCGTCTATACCCCGATGAGCTCTCGTCTTGCACAACTTACCCTGTTGGATGCGCTGCAGGTCAGTGTCGCTTTAGCTGTAGGGCCGAAAGCAGAGAATAACCTGCGTTCTACTAAAGCCGCCTTGGTGCAGGAGAGATACGAGACCGGGGCAAACTCATGAACTGTATAAAATCCGTAGAACCGTTTGATCTGATTATATTTGGTGGTACTGGTGACCTGGCTATACGCAAGCTGATCCCGTCCCTCTGGCACCTGAGTCGTAGTGGGCAATTTCCAGCAGCAAGTCGAGTGATTGCAGTCGGTCGAAGTGCGATGGACATACAGGAGTACCTTGAGCTGATTAGGCCCTCCGGCGCTTCCGGTTACAAAGGTTGGCATGAGTTTGCGAGCCGTATCAGCTCTGTGGACCTCGATGCTGCTGATTACGCAAGCTGGTACGCACTGCGAGACGTCCTGACTGGTCGAGAAGAAGTCACGCGTGCTGTCTATCTGGCCACCCCTTCTTTGATGTTTGGACCCATCGCACGTGGAATTGTTGAAACCGGCTTGAAGACCAAGGACATGCGAATTGTGTTGGAGAAGCCCCTGGGACATGACTTTGAGTCTGCCAGGGACATCAATGATCAGGTGGGCGAGTGTTTCGCCGAAAATGAAATTTTTCGGATAGATCACTATCTCGGCAAAGAGACCGTTCAGAACCTGTTGGCCTTGAGGTTTGGCAACTCTATTTTTGAACCGCTATGGCGACGGGAGGTGATCGATCATGTACAGATAACGGTTGCAGAAGAGCTCGGGGTCGGCAATCGGATAGACTTTTATGATCAGACCGGTGCCTTGAGAGATATGGTACAGAATCATCTTATGCAGCTGGTCTGCCTGGTTGCGATGGAGCCACCCACGAGTTACGAAGACGATGCAGTGCGGGATGAGAAAATAAAAGTTCTGCGAGCTCTACGACCTATAAACGCGAGTGATGTTTGTCAGAATACGGTTCGTGGTCAGTACGTCGCTGGTGCAGCAGCGGGGGCTTTAGTCGACAGTTATTCGGGTGAGCTTGGGGCTGTCAGCCAAACGGAGACTTTTGTCGCGCTGAAACTGGAAATTGATAACTGGCGTTGGTCGGGCGTACCTTTTTTTCTGCGCACTGGTAAACGCATGCCGGGTAAACACTCAGAGATTGTTATTCAGTTCAAACCGGTGCCGCATTCTATCTTTGGTATGCCGGAATCACAGCCGAATCGATTGTCAATCATGTTACAACCCAATGAAGGTGTGAAGCTCAGCATGGTTGCAAAAGAACCAGGGTTGTTGGACTTCGGGCTGAAACCCGTTTCGCTTGACCTGAGTTTCGAGCAGACGTTTGGGATTGATTATCCCGACGCCTACGAACGTTTGCTTGTCGATATGTTACGGGGAAATCCGGCTCTGTTCATGCGGCGGGATGAAATCGAAGTCGCCTGGGAATGGATTGATAGAATCCTTGATGGTTGGCGGGAAAAAGGTCAACGACTTGATCACTATCCCGCGGGAACCTGGGGGCCTGTGTCAGCATCACTCATGCTGGACCGGAGCCATCGGTCCTGGATACCCGAGTAAATTAAGCATGAAGATCATCGAATCAGCGACCAGGACGGAGGCGGCCTTGCTGGCGTGTGAGATGTTAGCAGGTGATCTGCGTTGGGCACTCTCATCCAATACACGAGCAGGGTTGATTGTCAGTGGAGGTTCTACACCTCGAGAATGTCTTCAATATCTTTCCCGGGAAGACTTGCTGTGGCATCAGGTTGATATTTCTCTGACGGATGAACGCTGTGTACCTGTTGATCACGAGGCCAGTAACGAGGGGATGGTACGGCGTCTGTTGTGTGAGGGACCGGCGAGCAAGGCGTCTTTTCTGAATGTTGGGAAACTGAACCCGAAGCATCTGGTCGTGAGCCTGGTGGGAATGGGTGAGGATGGTCACTTCGCATCGATATTTCCTGACAGTCCGGTACTTGCCGATCTGATTGATGTAGATGCGCCGCCAGGTCGCTGCGAAGCCAACCCGACCTCGAGTCAGTATCGGCGAATCACGGTGAACCTCAGTTACCTGCTCCGGAGCAACCGTATTGTTCTGCTGGCTTTCGGAGAGCGAAAGAGATTATTGCTGGAGCAGCCTGGTGGGCTTCCCGTCGAGATGCTGATAAAGCAAGACAAGACGCCCGTGGTTGCAGTTTGGGCCCCCTAGTGAGCAGGCTCGAAGTCAAAGAAGTTTCTTTCATCACAGTGTGGTGAAAGGTCATAAAGAGTAAAAGGTGTATCAGATGAACCTGATCGTAGAAGAAGTCACGTCAAGAGTTATTGAAAGAAGCCGGCCTTCGAGATCCGCCTATCTGGCGCGTCTGGACCGTCAGGCACAGGCTGGTCCAATGCGTGGGTCACTGTCATGCAGTAATCTGGCCCATGGTATGGCAGCCTGTCCGCAGGCTGCGAAAGATCGCCTGACAGAAGACCTGGTACCTAATCTCGCGATTGTCACCGCGTACAACGATATGCTGAGTGCCCATCAACCTTATGAAGGCTATCCTGAGAGGATTCGCCAGATTGCCGGTCAGCTTGGTGCGGTCGCCCAGGTGGCGGGCGGTGTCCCAGCCATGTGCGATGGTGTTACTCAGGGTTAGGACGGCATGGAACTCTCCCTGTTCAGTCGCGATGTCATCGCTATGAGTACCGCTATTGCGCTGTCACATAACATGTTTGACGGAGCGCTGTATCTGGGCATTTGTGACAAGATCGTTCCCGGCCTGATGATCGGTGCGTTGTCATTTGGCCATCTGCCTGCAGTCTTTGTACCAGCGGGACCCATGCGATCAGGCTTGCCGAACAAAGAAAAAGCGGCTGTCAGAGAAGCCTATGCCGCGGGTGAAGTGGGCAAGTCGGAGCTAATTGCCGCTGAATCGGCTTCCTATCACAGTGCAGGGACCTGTACGTTTTACGGTACGGCAAACAGTAACCAGATGCTGATGGAAATTATGGGACTGCAGCTGCCAGGCAGCAGTTTCATCAATCCTGATGATCCCATGCGTGACCGGTTTACCGAGCGAGCCGTCTCACAGGCGCTTGCCATCACCTGTGACAGCGATGATTACCGACCGATCGGGAGAATCGTCGATGAAGCAGCGATTGTAAATGCCATGGTTGGCCTGATGGCCACCGGCGGGTCGACCAACCATACCATTCACCTTGTGGCGATAGCGGCTGCAGCGGGAATCAGTATCGATTGGTCGGACTTCTCTGACCTCTCCAGCGTGGTGCCCCTGTTGGCAAGTGTCTATCCGAACGGGCAGGGGGATATTAATCAGTTTGAGGCAGCCGGCGGTCTTGCGGTCATCGTCGCCGAACTGCTGTCAGCAGGGCTGCTGCATGAGGATGTGGAGACGATAGTGGGTAGTGGCCTGAATTACTACGCCAAGCGAGCAGTGGTTCACGAACACAAGCTCCAGTACTCTGAAGTGCGGCCAATCTCCGAAGATCGCAGCATATTGAGGGGGGTGGCTGATCCCTTCAGTCCCGAAGGCGGTATCAGTGTTGTGGAAGGTAATATTGGCCGTGCCATCGTCAAGGTGTCGGCGCTGGCAGAGGAACATCGATCCATTTCGGCACCCGCCAGGGTTTTTCACAACCAGGATGAATTTGCTGACGCCTTCGAGGCAGGTGAACTGACTCAGGACATGGTTGCAGTTGTCAGGCGTCAGGGACCAAGAGCGAATGGCATGCCTGAATTGCACAAGCTTTCGCCTTACCTGGGTGTCATGCAGAATAACGGCCTGAGCGTAGCACTGTTGACAGATGGCAGGATGTCAGGCGCCTCGGGAAAGATTCTCGCGGCGATACAGGTAACACCAGAGGCGATGGCAGGCGGATTGATCGACCGTATTCAGGACGGTGACTTGATTACTATCGACAGCGCAGGGAACAAGTTGGAAGTTGCTGCGGACCTGGCCAGCCGACCAGCGCCTCAGGCGGCTGTTGATGAGATAGGTATGGGCAGAGAATTGTTCTCAGGCCTGAGAGCCTCAGCGCTGAGTGCGGAACAGGGCGCGAGTATTGTTAGCCGGTGAAGATTGGTGGCCGGTAACCATTAATCCGTGAGTATCAGGTGGTGGTCCTGCCGCGGCAATGTATCTTTAGCCAGTAATTTATGTTGATGTTTATATGATTGAAGAATTATTCGCTGAAACGCCGGTAGTACCGGTGGTTGTCATAGACAATGCGGACGATGCCGTCAGGCTGGCCGAGACGTTGCTGTCTGCGGGTGTTAAGACAATGGAGATTACGTTGCGGACGCCGGGTGCCCTGGACGCGATTGAGGCAGTTGCCAGAGCAGTGCCCGATGTTGTCCTTGGAGCAGGGAGTATCCGCAGCCCTGGGCAGCTCGGACAAGCCCTGGATGCTGGTGCCCGGTTCTGTGTCAGTCCTGGATTCAGTGCGGGGATACTAAGGGAGGCAAAGCAGCGGAGAACATTGCTAATCCCAGGTGCTGCAACGGCGTCGGAGATAATGCAGTTGGTCGATCAGGACTATGATTTTGTTAAGTTTTTCCCGGCGGAGCTGTCAGGTGGTGTTGCCATGCTCAAGGCTCTCTCGGCGCCGTTACCCGAGGTGCGATTTTTCCCGACAGGGGGTATCAACCCTGATTTGGCGGCTGACTATCTGGCCTTGCCCAGCGTGGTCTGTGTCGGTGGTTCCTGGTTTGTCCCCCCAGATAAGATCAGGGAAGGTGATTTTGGCTGGATTCACCAGCAATCCATTGAACTCATGGCCCGGTTAAATGGTTGAAAATAGAATCCTGATTGGTGATGTGGGTGCAACGAATGCTCGTTATGCACTGGTTTCACCCCTGTCTGGTGGTTATCAGGAAGAGCGGGTATTGCTGTGTAAAGATTACGAGAGCTGTGAATCGTCGATAGCGGCGTACCTTGAGCTGATGGAAGTGTCGGCGGTCGGTGGGATCTGCCTTGCGGTCGCGGGGCCCGTGGTTAACGG
>CAXPUI010000134.1:0-4534 GCA_964220205.1 Candidatus Allofontibacter communis
AGAGATTCCGGATCGCGTGATTTCTGGTCAACGACCCCCTGAACACCATCCGCCGCAAAAAGAGTGACCGTGGAGGACTCCTCTGCAAACCCTCTTTCAACAGCCAGAGACTCCCAGCAGGAACCCAGTTCATCCTCCGCAAAGCAAAACGTGTACTTACCTGGGTTACCAAAAACGGAGCGGTCTACCCCACCTGGTCGACCACCTCCTACATTCCGGATAACCAGTTGCAGAGCTCGACCAATCGTGGCATTTGCGCGATTACCCTGTCCTAGAGCGTTGCCCTTGGAATTCATGCCAATGGCTCGCCCAAGCGGCCCATTGACGATAACCAGAGGGCCTGAAAAATAAGTGGTCGCCAGTAACCCGTGCATGCAGAATTCATCCTGCAGAGCAGCCTCAACCGCTGCAATAACGACAGGCAGGTATTCCGGCTTGCATCCAGCCATAACAGCATTAATAGCAATCTTTTCGACTGTACACGGTGCCAGGTCTGGCGGGACCATTCCAATCACGTCATCACTCGATCTGGCAGTGCCCGTGAGCATCCGAAGGACTCGTTCCTGTGTTGGCGGAACGACGGGCAGCCCGTCTGACCAACCACGGTCAAAGCAGGCCTCAAGCTCATCCTCCTGAGTGCCGACCGATATTTCCCTCGCTGCAAGTCGACCCGCATCGAATTTCGCAGCAAGCTTTTCAGGCATACCTGGATCATGCGTCATAGAACCACAACCGGGCCGGAACGCAGGCATCTCATCCGAAAAATTTGTGCCGATCAGCTTCTCCCAGGCCGACTTGTCCCAACCTTCGAGCCTGGCAACTTCCTCACCATCGGTATCAAACTGGATCAGCGTTGGTACCGTTTCTATGCGACACTGCCAGGATTGTTGCAGACTACCGTCATCAGTCACCATCGCGGCACCAGGAAAACCCGGGTCATCCTGCGAATACACAGGCATTTCGTGATCTGCCTGTAACATGGGCACCAGCGGTGATATCAGCTGGCAGGTTTCACATTCTTTTTTTACGAACAAGGCCAGTTTCATCGAGGTTCTCCTGCTAAAACGTCAAGAACATGAGACACGTCTTCAGGTGTATCAACACCCGGAGGAATGTCGACCAACGACTGCGCAATCTGTACCGGTTCGCCATTGGCAAGAACGCGTAATTGTTCCAGCGACTCTGTACGCTCTAAACCGGCAGTCGGCCAGGTAACAAAGTCCTTCAGCAAACTCCTACGGTAACTAGAGATCCCGAGGTGGCGATGCCAACCCTGCAAGTCATCGACAGCTTTCTTTCCCTGGTCAAACTCTGCTCTTGACCAGGGGATTGGTGCGCGCGAGAAATACAGTGCTCGACCAGCATCATCCGTCACAACCTTGACGATATTCGGATCAAATATTTCTTCTGGATGATTGATAGCCGTCATCAGTGTCGCCATTCTCGCGTCACCTGAAAGCAGCTCTGCGACCTGATTGATTGCATCAACGGGAATAAGGGGTTCGTCGCCCTGCACGTTAACCACAATCTCGTCATCTTCAAGACCAAGACTCAAAGCGGCTTCATGAATCCTGTCGGTGCCACTTTCATGCTGCTCTGATGTCATGATCACCTGTCCATCGATCTGCAGGACAGACTCCGCGATTTGTTCGTTATCCGTCGCGACGTATACCGATTCAGCGTTACTGCTTCGGGCTTTCTCGTAAACACGTTGGATCATCGTCTGGCCATTCAGCTCAATGAGAGGCTTGCCGGGAAACCGACTGGAGCCATATCGAGCAGGGATGAAGACGCAGAAAGACAAGGTTCAGGAAGGGGTATCAATGCGTCTGGCTTCAGACTCGAGCATGATAGGAATATCATCACGGACAGGAAAGGCCAGCTTTTCAGCCCGACAGATCAACTCATCGTTGCTCTTGTCATATTCAAGCTCCGCCTTGCATATCGGGCAAACCAGGATCGCCAACAATTTTTTATCAACAGGCATATATTTCTAGTCTCTCCTATCCAGTGGTCAGTCCGGTTTTTTGCAGGATCTGATTATAGACGCCAGCCGGAAGCTCTGCAGCCACCTCCAGATACCAGTATTGATCGTGGTCGCAACCCAGGGCAAGTGATTTGAGTTTCACCGCATCCTTCTCAGTGGTTATGATCGGCAGCATGTCGTCAAACTGGATGTCGCTCAGCGCGTACTCGTGGTGATCCGGAAATTCGTGCGGTACAACATCACAGCCCAACAGCCTGAGAGTGTTGAAGAAGCGTTGCGGATCAGCAATACCAGCCACCGCATGAACCGCCCTGCCCCGCAGATACTCAAGGTTTTCGCAAGCGCCGTTCGTCATATTGAGTATCCGAGTCGGTTGCAGCTTCATCTCCGTAAATCTGCTGTTCTCCAGTTCCTTGACATGGGTCGCCTCTCCATTAACCACGACCAGATCCACTTCCTCCAATCGTGAGACAGGTTCACGCAAGGGCCCTGCGGGGAAACAAAGTCCATTCCCAAATCCCCTGCGACCGTCGACGACAACGATTTCCAGCTGTCTTTCGAGAGCATAGTGCTGCAGACCATCATCGCTGACGATGACATCGCAATCATAGTCGGCGACCAGCGCCTGTGCTGCCCGGACCCGGTCAGGGTCAACCATGACGGGACATTCAGTGCGACGAAAGATCATAAGCGGCTCATCACCGACTTCTCCCGCGGAAGATGTGGCAGTGACTTCAGCAGGATAAGTCTCCAGGTGTCCCCCATAACCCCGGGAAATAACCCCGGGCTTGAAACCCTGTGCCTTGAGGTAGTCAACGAGACTGATAACCAGCGGAGATTTGCCGGCCCCACCAACAGTGATGTTGCCGACAACAATCAAGGGGACAGGAGCTGTCCAACGCCGGCGGCTCTGAAGATAACGCCTGCGAAGCTTGACACCTTGGGTGAAAACCCAGGACACCGGTGTCAGCAATCTCAACCAGGCTGCATCACCGAACCACGCGCTGACAAGCATCGAGCCAATAGAGAAGCGCTCAGGATGCCTCTGGACCGGATAGCTGTCATACGTCCTGTCCGACACCGGTGGATCTGTGTCGGCCTCGCCTGCGATCTCGTCGTGAGCATGAAGTTGCGCGTAGAAACCTTGTTTTTCGAGCAGGGTCTTGTGAGTGCCTTCTTCAACAATTTTCCCTTCATCAATGACGAATATCCGATCAGCTTTCTCAATAGTTGAAAGTCGATGGGCAATGACAAAAGTCGTCCTGCCGGCGACAACCGCTTCCAGCGCCTTTTGAATATAACGCTCAGATTCTGTATCGAGTGCCGAGGTGGCTTCATCAAGAATGAGAATCGGGGCGTCTTTGAGAAATGCCCTGGCGATGGCGAGCCTCTGTCGCTGGCCCCCAGACAGGAGCACACCATCATCACCCACAATCGTATCCAGGCCAGACTCGAGCTTGTCGATAAAATCAGTGGCATAAGCATGTTCAGCGGCGCTGCGAATGTCCCGCTCAGACGCTGACTGTAATGTGCCATAAGCAATGTTACGGGCAACAGTATCGTTAAAGAGAGTTACTTCCTGGCTGACTATCGCAATATGCTCCCTCAGATTTGCCAACCGGAAGTTGTCAATGGGGTGACCGTCGATCAGGATCTCGCCTGCATCAGGCGAGTAAAACCGAGGAATCAGGCTCACCAGCGTGCTTTTGCCGCTGCCGCTCCTGCCTACCAGCGCAACTGTTTCGCCCGGATTGACGGTGAAGTTAATACCCTGCAACACATCATCAAGCCCCGGCGCATAGCTGAAGCGAACATCCCGGAATTCTACTCGACCCTTGACCTCCTCAAGTGCAATTGTTCCGTTATCCGCCTCAACCTCTTCATCGAACAGGTCGAATATGTCCTCAGCCGCGGCCAGGCCTTTCTGGACCGTCGCGACGACCTCGCTTAACTGCCGTATCGGTTTAGCGAGAAGCCCGCTGGTGGTGATAAACGCAACGACCGATCCCGCCGTCATATCTGCCAGGAGCACTGGGTCCAGCACCAGCCAGACGAGACCCGCCAGTGCCAGGGCGACCATCAATTGAATCGTTGGCGTCGCAACTGCTGACGTGACAACCATTTTCATCGACTGCCGTCGATTATCCTGGCTGACCTTGTTGAACCTGGACCGTTCGTAATCGCTGCCGCCGAACGTCCTGACCTCGCGATAACCCTGTACAGTTTCAGAAGCAACATGGGTCACGTCACCCATTGAATTCTGGATGCGCTCACTTATTCGCCTGAACCGCTTTCCTGCATATCCCACCAGCAGTGCAATCAACGGCGCAACTGCAAAGAAAATAAGCGTCAGCCGCCAGTTCAAGTAAAGTAAAAATCCCAAATAGGCGATAACCGTAAAGCCTTCCCTGATAATCGTTCGCACCGCATCAGTCGCTGCCCCGGTCACCTGGGTAACGTGGTAGGTTACTTTGGCGACCAGGTGTCCCATGGCCTGCCTGTCGTAGAAAGCACTTGGCAACGTCAGTAAACGATCAAATAGTTCCG
>CAXPUI010000135.1:0-3177 GCA_964220205.1 Candidatus Allofontibacter communis
GTCGTTGCCCTTACCGCAAAAGTCAGCGATGAGATCATTGCAGAATGCCTGGCCGGGGGATTCAGAGGTTATCTTAAAAAGCCGATGGAACCGGATGCCTTGCTTACGGAACTCAATATATGGCTCAAACCCCGCGAGTTGAAAGGGGAAGAAGACAAGAAATCGGGAGAGATTGTCAGCAAGGTGGATGTTCTTGATGAACTGGCCAGGCAGGTTGGCAAAGAAAATTTTGAGCGGGTCAGGCAGCTCTTTCTGGAAGAGTCCAGAACAAGAATTACGTCTTTGCTCAGTGCCTGGGTAAGGCGAGATCTCGAAGGGCTGAGGAAGGAAGCGCATACTTTGGCCAGTAGTGTTGCCAGTTTCGGTTGTGAAGACCTGAGTTGGCGGCTGAAGCAGATCGAAAAGTCATCGTCGGAGGATGATGTAACGGAAATTATCGGTTACATGAAGGACATTGAAGCGGCTGGTGACGAGGCCTTGGCCGCTGTAAGGAACTACTCGCTGTAAATTCGTGACTAGCGGATGCTGGCCATCATACCCTCGGTCCACCTGCTGGGGCGCGGTATACGTCAGGTGTGGAACATGTCTGAGACAAGACCGCTTGCTAGTTCCGGGTCCATGCTCAGAACCTGGGAGAAACTGCTCAGGACGACCATAGCGTTGCTGTGAACATCTCCCTGCATAAGTCTGCTTCGAACCCTCTCGATCAGGGCCCTGTTGACCTGTTCGAGTTCAGCGAACTGCTCTGTCAGAAGGTCCAGCCCCTGTTTCAACGAGATGTCCGGATTTCTGAAATACTGGGCAAGCAGGTAAAAGGAGATATTTCTTGTCACGGTTTCTTGAAGCGTCGCGAATGGCAGGTGCAGACGAGCAGCGGGTCGAAGGAAGCTGAACCGGGAACAGCCACTGGTTGCCATCAGCAGTCCAAGAATCGAGTATATGGCTTTTTGATAATCGACCTCGGCAGAAAAACGTCGCTCTCTGGTGATGACCTCGCAGTGAACGTTTTCCGTTGAAGCCGCATCCTCTACCGAGAAGAGGACCTGGCTGATAGCAAGCGCTACCGGGCAATATTCGAGCTGTTCGCGGGTATAAGGGCAGTTAGGGCACTGATGGTTTTCCAGCTTTGTCCATGGTTCTCCTTCGACTGATTCGGGAATCAAATTAAATTTTTCGTCGAAGCTGATTGTGTATTCGGAAGCCTTCCCGGTGCCGCCGGTAATCTGATAAGTGATTTCATGTTCTGCACGCAAGGCTTCTTTCCTCAATTGATCAGGGTTCCCGGCCAGCGTTGATCGCTGACAGACCGCTGATATATTCATGAGCAGTCATCCAATCAATACAGGCCTCTGCTGTCAATTGGGGCGGTTCCAGTTCGTGGGGGATTTATCTTGGATGCATGATAGCGTTAGCCCGCGTGCGTCAGGCGAAGAACATGCTGTTTTTAAGTTCATGCTATTATAATGATGGCATAGCGACCATGCAGCGATGCGCTATGGTCTCTTCTCTCATTCATTAAGCCGATATTGTGACAGATAAGAATAATTATCCGGTATCAAGTGCCGATTCAGAATTCCGGCAACCTTTCCTGAAGGCATTATTGGGATCAGCGCTCGATTGTATCCTTTGCGTCGACACCAATAGTCGAATCCTGGAGTTCAACCCGGCAGCGGAAACAACCTTCGGCTATTCGCGACAGGATGTACTGGGTCTGTCCATGGTGGATCTGATTATCCCTCCAGGCTTGAGGGAGGCTCACATCAAGGGTATGCAGGAGTTTCTTCGTACCGGCGAAGGCCCGGTTCTGAATCAGCGTATTGAAATAACAGGGATGCGAGCAGATGGAAGCGAGTTCCCGGTTGAGCTGTCAATTGTGCCGATTGATGCAGAAGGCCAGACGATTTTTGTGGGTTACATTCGCGATCTTTCCGAAATCAAGGCAGCCCAGACCGTTATGTTGGCCGAGGAAGCAAGGGAAGCGGAAGTCAGGAGAATGGAGATGGTTGGCCAGTTGGCGGGTGGTGTCGCTCATGACCTGAATAATATGCTCAGCGTTATTCTCGGTAATGCTGAAAACCTGAGAACAGAAGATGCCAGCAACGCGGATGTAGAGGCAATCGCAGACGATATATACGAGAGCGGTAAAAGGGCCGCTGTTCTGACCCGCAAGCTCCTGGAGTTCAGTCAGAGAATGCCGATGAATCCTTCAAAGACCTCTCTCAGGGCAGTCGTAGAGGAGTCTGAGTCGTTATACGCCTCCGCGGAAAGTAAACAACTTGTGTTTCGTTCGGACTGCAGGATCGGCGATGTAGAGTGCCTGGTCGATCGACAGCAGCTGGCAGTCTGCCTGAATGAGATTTTTGACAATGCTGTCGATGCCTCCGAAGAGGGAGGAGAGATTAGTGTCACGATCGAAGAAGTATTGCGCAATGAAGCGGATCGATTTTTTGAGATTAGAGTGAGTGACCAGGGCTGTGGTATGTCCGCAGAGTTTGCTCGCAGGGCATTCGAGCCGTTCTCTACGACTAAACCTTTCGGTACCAGCAAAGGGCTTGGACTTTCAAGAGTGCATGGATTTGCCCACCAGGTGGGTGGTTATGTAGAACGTGATAGCGAATTGGGGGTTGGAACCACGGTAGTTCTGGGTATTCCCAAATCACTTGAGTGATTGCTGGTTAGCCTGCCTGGCAAGCTGTTTGGCGCTGGTTCGCTCGCTGAAGATAGCCGAGCCCTTGGCAACAATACCTTCCCTTTGCCCCCGGCAGTTGATGTCACCTACGAAAAAGCAAAGATTGGCTGATCAATGTATGATCGTGACTCGCGATCGACTCTGCAAACAGCTGGACAGGATTCTGCTATGAAAAACGCTCTGCTATTCGCCGTTCTTCTGACGGCTTACCCCGTCAGTGCAGCGACCCCCGAAACGATTCTCAGGGACTACTTTGCTGCAATTTCTGCGGGCGATGTCAATCAGTTTGGTGATCATATCGTGCCGTTGCAAATGGACCAGGTTAAGGGATTGATGATCGAAATCATCGAGAGTGAATCTCCCAGGGCTGTTGCCATGGAAAAGCAATTGCTGGGTGCCACGATGACACTGGATGAAGCAAACCAGGCTGCACCGCGATTTTTCCTGGGTCGAATTTTCCGTTCCATCGCGTCTGGTGTTGGTGCTGC
>CAXPUI010000136.1:0-24197 GCA_964220205.1 Candidatus Allofontibacter communis
TAACCGCGGAGCAGGATGGTTATGCCTGCTGCCACTTCATTGATGGCAGCGGTCCATTACCGGGTTTGCCTCCCTACTCACCCTGATTCATAGACGGCCGGGATCAACCCCTTGACGCTGTTGCCGACAAACAGCTGAGAAGCTTTTCCCAAGTCTTCAATGTACAGACAGGCCGTCTTCACCTTGCCCGAATCCAGAAGATGCTGTCTGAAGGTCCCGGCCAACAAGCCCGCACTGGTATCCGGCGTCAGTAATTGTCCTTCTATTTCCAGAAAAATATTAGAGATCGTTGTCTCCGTGAGTTCACCACGTTCGTTGAACAGAATCACATCATCGCAGTCAGTTCTCAGGCGTGATTCATAAACTGTCCGATTGGTCGTTTTGTGGAACAGGAATATATCCTGACTATCGACCGATGATTTCGCCAGTTTTAGCAACACTGGTTCCGAAACCTCCGCCAGTTCATGTTCCTCCAGTGCCAGATGCCCATCGGCACTTAACAACAGGCGCAGCCGAAGCGGCCGCTGAGCCCTGAAAACGCTCAGGCGATGCCGAACAGACGCTGCATCAAACTCATAATCGAAGTAACCGGCTGTTCCAGCCAAACGTTGCAGGTGTTCATCAAGCAGCCAGATGCCTTGTGCCGGATCATAACGCATGGTTTCCAGTAGCTGCGGCAACGGTTGATGATGTCGTAACACATCGCTCTTGATCAGGCTCTCTCGCCACTCATCAGTTGGGTCCGAATCCCAGACAATGCCACCACCGACCCCGTAAGTGCTCTTTTCATCAACAACCAACGTGCGGATACCCACACTGAAACGCGCGTGATTTCCTGGCTGAATCACGCCAATGGCCCCTGTGTAGACTCCCCGGGGCGAGTCTTCCAGTTCCGCGATGATTTCCATGGTTCGGTGCCTTGGCGCCCCGGTTACCGACGCACAGGGAAAAAGCCGGCGAAAAATATCCACAAGCCCCGCATCGGTCTCTGCACTGACTCGGGATACCTGCTGCCAGACAGTCGGCAATTTCTTTATCGCGAAGAGATCATCGACACGGACAGTGCCAGGCCGGGCCAGACGACCCAGGTCGTTCCTGATCATATCGACGATCATCAGATTTTCTGCGCGGTCTTTCTCCGATGACCGGAGGGCCTGTTCGTTATCGAGGTCTTCCTGCAGCGTGCGGCCCCTGGGCCGGGTGCCCTTCATCGGCTCTGTTCGAATCATCGATCCCGCTTTCTCAAAAAAGAGTTCCGGAGAGACGCTGCAGATCGAGTAACCATCGAACTGAAGCAGCGCGGCATACCTCGAAGGCTGTGCCCGGACGAGTCTCGCAAACAATGACCGGATGTCCTGGGGGGGCTCCCCCTTAAGCCGATGAGTGAAGTTGACCTGGTAGGTATCACCCTCAAGCTGGTAGTGCTTTATCCTTGAAATGATTGCAGCGAAATCCGTCTGGCTTAATTCCGGCTGCAGATCCAGGCCGACGGATGATGCAACGGGCAGAACTGCGGGGCGTGGGTTCGCAAACACACCAAAGGCAGCCAGCGGCGCCGCCCCGGGCGCATGACAAACCAGATCTGCATCAAAGGCGGGCGCAGCCTCATAACTGACATAGCCGACACAATAGCAACCTGTTTCAGCACAGTTCTCAACCTGCTGAAGAACATCGATAACCTCAGACGGATCATTGGCCAGCAATACCTCAAGAGGATCAGCAAATTGCAACCACCCGCCGCTGTCCGAAAAGGGGTCGGTATGGTAGACAAGAGCTTCCAAGTTTCAGATCACGCAACGGCAGGGGGTGCGATAATACCCTTTCCGACGATGCATGTTGAGACGACCACGACTAAAATTACACCGTGACATTACCCAGGGACATACTGACGATAGACGAGAAGTGGCTCAAGGATCTGCTGCCTTTCCCTGTATCTGCTTTTCAGGTTGAAAAACTCGCCAACGGTTACATGAGCGATGTCTATCGGCTTCACATCGAACCCCACCAACGAAGTATCATTGTCAAAGTCAGCTCGACAGTCGCTGCCACCCGAAAGTTGGTGCAGCAATTCCGCTCTTATGAAAAGGAACATCTTTTTTACGCCAGACTGGCGAACGTGGTCGACGTTCCAGTACCGGACTGTTACTTCAACTTCTATGAAGATGACAACAGGTTCCTGCTGGGCCTGGAGGATATGGGTCCACAGGTAAAGACCCAGCTTACCGACAACGAGGTTATGACCGCTGCACGCTGCCTTGCGGTGCTGCACAAGACTCAGACCACGGAGGCGTTACCATCGATCCATGATGCACTGACCGCGGCGGCTATTGATCTGCAGACCGCTGATGTATCTGCATTTTACACAGGCCCTGTTGCCGATCTGCTCACGCACTACACCCGGCGACCGCTGGACCTCCTACCACTTTACACGGGCCAGACTCAGGTACTGAGCCACATGGACTTCCGCCTGAAGAACCTGAGCTTTAACGCAGATCAGGTCACCGTGTTCGACTGGGGAGAATTTTCAACTGCGCCCGCGGGTTTTGACCTGGCTTACTTTGCTGTCACCAGCCTGTCAATCGATCAAAGGCGGCGGCTGGAACGTAACCTGATCGATACCTATACCGACTACTCCAATGAAACAACCAGATTAGCCACCCTGGCGAGCTACCAGCTCTGCCTCCTCCCCGCTGTATACATGCCCTGGCTCATGGCACAGTCGGGAGACGAGGTAGCAGCAGCGCAGCTTGCCAATCGCCTGAGTGCAGCTATCGATGATCACTACGAGGCCATCGTTCGACAGCTGAATGCCCAATAATCAAAGACTCTTCGGCCTCTCACTCATGAACCCGGCTTTACACACTTCCCATCCATGACTTCCACTAGGCACAACACGATCGTAAACTCAGTAACGCTGCTGAATCAAAAACCGAGGCTACTCCCATAAAACTGATACTTTTCTTCATGATGCTGTCTGCCAGTGCGACTTTCGCAGACGAATTTAGTCCCGCTCTCCCCATGCCTTCGAGAGGCCTTGACGAGGGCATGACCATGAGTCGCATTGCTCTTGGATCATGTTTTAATCAGGCGGGTTCAGGCGATATCTTTACGAAAGTACTGGAGGCTGAACCCGATATCTTCCTGTTCCTCGGCGACAACGTTTACGCCAGCGACGAGTCGGATGACCCTGAATTGATAAGCCTGAAGCAAGCCTATGGGCAGCTTGCTGGCCTCGACAGCTTCTCAGCTCTGCGGCAGGCGATGCCTGTGCTGACTATCTGGGATGACCACGATTACGGTCTGAATGATGCCGGTGGAGACTGGCCAAGAAAATACACCGCCGAAGCACTTTATGAGCACGTCTGGAATATCGGGCCGGATGATCCAAGAAGCCAGCGGGAGGGAGTTTACTTCGCTCACAATATCGGTCCTGAAGGCCGTCGAGTGCAGCTCATCTTCCTAGACACCAGGTTCTTCAGGACCACACTCACCAGCAACGAGACCGACAGTGTCGGCCCATACCAGCCCAGCGAGGATCCAGGGCAAAGCATGCTCGGTAATGACCAGTGGCAGTGGTTACAAGAGAGACTTGATGAACCAGCTGAGCTAAGACTTATCATCAGCTCTATCATGGTAGTGTCCGAAAGCCATGGCTGGGAGTCCTGGCGCATGATGCCTCTGGAACGGCAACGTCTTTACAACCTGCTGAACTCCACAGAAGCAAACGGGGTGATTATCGTTTCCGGGGATACCCATGCAGGGGCCATTTACCGATCAGAGACGACTCTTGATTATCCCCTGGTGGAATTGAATACATCATCCATGAATGTCCCACTCAGCAGTTTTGTGAAAAACCCGAAACAGGTCGCCGGCGTTCATCGTCTCGGGGACACCTTTTTCGAAGCCAATTACGGACTGATCGACATTGACTGGGAGACTGGTGAAATCTCCCTGCAAATGAGAGACAAGCATAGCCAGTCAGTCAGGAAACACAGCATCAATCTCTCAGCGCTGCAATAGCAGTGCGGCCTGGTCGCGAACCGAGAGCTCAGCGGGCAATCACCGCACAATTGGAGCCCTTTCCTCGTCATACATCGCCTTGAGGAGGCGTCGCCAGGTTTCGTATTGCTGATCGAGGCTGCCGCTGAGTTCAACAACGCGACCAGACACCGATGCCCGGGTCGCCTCAGTTTCGCGCGAGAAGGATTCGCTTAATTCCCTCAGCGCGTCCTGGTTCATCTTGGCTTCCCTGAATGTCTTGTAGACCCGCTCCATGGCGTACCAGGAACCCTTGGTGGCACCACGAGTCGCATCGATCTTTGCCAGCCGCTCATTACCCGCCAGTAATTCGTAGTTATAGAAACGCCACCAGGCATACGTTGGACCAACGGTTCGGTAGAGTTTCTCATAATGCGCATCTACGCTGTCTGCAAACAGATATTCCGCATCGCGAATCCTGAGCAGATTGGCCAGCATGGGATCATCTCGTGCTGGCAAGGCGCTGACCGCATAGCCGTTATCACCTGCCTCAATGTACCTCGAGAAAACTACCGGCGACAGCTCCTGCCCATAGACCATCAGGGCTGCATCAATGAGGCTCTGGCGTTCGTCTGCTGATTGCTTGAACAATTCAAGCGCCATGTCATTGGCAATTGACGAGTAAATATCCTGGAAAGGATCCAGGATATAGTTAGGGTCCTTCGCATAATCGCTGGAGTTGCCAACATCCCGGTAGCTCCGATCCAACCAGACATCTCCCGTGGCGGTCGTCACCAACACCTGCAGGCCAAGCGCTGTACCACTGGATTCGGTGATGGTCGCCACAATATTAATTTCAGCACTGGGGTCGCGTCTTGGCAGAACTCGCACGGCCCCCCAATAACCACTGCGATCGAGTGTCTGCTTCAGCAGATAAGGCAGGTAACGACGCTCCACTTCCCTGACCTGGGAAGCCGCCACATAAATAGTACTCGTTGGCGTATCAACGGTATCAAAGACTTGAATCGCGACGTTCAGCCCGCCTGTCCGCTCCTGTGCCATGCGTAACTCGACGGCACCTACGTCCGTTGCAGGCAACGGTTGAACCTCGGGTTGTGCAGCACAACCGATCAGGAAAATACTCCAGACCACCCACAGAAATCTCACTCCTGGCTACCTCCCAGCGTGCAGGTCGTCTGCCGGGCAATGGTATATTCACAGTGATATTGTCCTTCGCCCGGTTCAAAGGGCATGTAAACCCGGTTCAGGGTGAAGGGATAGCGGACACCTTCGATCCAGACTGTTGTCGCTATATTCAATCGACTACGATCCGGCGCGATACTTAACTTATGCTCTACGTGCAAACCATCGGGCAGGGCAAGGCGAAAAATCAACTGGTCTTCGTCCCAGGCACAGGCTTCCGCACCAACCAGGCTGGCCTTGGGTTGCATATCGGTAAAATCGCAAATCAGGGAAAAGTCATCGTTGCGCTGGATAACAATATGTCCATCCGCCTGCGTGATGTCCAGGACCGTTGCCTGAGCGATTCTTTCAGCCAGTTGACCAAGCCCGACAATTGACTGCAGGTTGTATACGCCGGGATCAACGACTATTGACCGATTATTTTGACGCCTGAGCTGCGCCTCGATGCGCGATCGGGTTTCGATATAAACTCGACGAATCTTCTCATTCGGATGGTCGCTTAGTTGATAATCAAGCTCCCAGTTACCGGAGAAGTCAATCGCGTGGCGATTGACTTCCGCCGACAGTATTGCCGGCATTAACAGCAAAATCAGGCACAGCAGACGATACAAGCTTCTATCCCGTGACAGTCAAGCCGCTATTATGTGGGAACCGTCATCAATTCGACAGGCGGCTACGCAAAGGCGCTGATTTCGTGGCGACAAACCTGGACGATCCAGCTGAACCTCAAAAGGACTGGATTTCCTACATTGATGACTGGACTCATCGGTTGACTACTGGCACCTTTAGCTCTCCCAATTCCGGGATAGAGGACACTGTTGATGAGTAACCTGACAAATAAAATCGCCATTGTATCGGCGGCAGGTCGAGGGATCGGCAAGGGAATCGCTATCAGCCTTGCCGAGGCCGGTGCCACGGTCATTGTGAATTCATATAGCCGGGAAACAACCGAAAGCACGGTCGCAGAGATCACCCAGTCAGGTGGCTCCGCAAGAGCCTTCCCGGGCGACATCACAGATCCCGAGCTGATGCTGGCAATCACCGACTCAACCATAGAGGACTTCGGGCGGATCGACATTCTTGTGAACAATGTCGGGGCCGGTTCGAAAACTCCAGCAGCACCGCCGGATCATCACCTCGGTAACATCGAAGCCCTCTGGACGACGCTGTACCAGCAGAACCTTCTGCCGATCGTCCTGATGTCGGAAACAGTCGTGCCACACATGCGTCAGCAGCAATATGGCAAGATTATCAATATTTCATCAATCGCCGGTCGGACTTCGCTGTCCCGGGAAATGCTGCGTAACTTTACACCACCGGGCTATGGTGCGATGAAAGCCGCGCTGATCAGCTACACCCAGACACTGGCAGAGACACTGGGGCCCGACAACATCAATGTAAACGCTGTTTGCCCCGGCATCGTCTGGACTGATGCCTGGCAAGGTAATGCTGAACGGGCCGTGGCAAAACTCGAACCCTTCAAGGGTCAGAATGCCCGCAGCTGGTTTGAAGGTATCTTCCAGGATAAGTACCCTACAATTTTTGACCGTACCCCGCTGAAGCGGGAACAGACTATCGAGGATATCGGCAACGCAGTCCGCTTTCTCGCTGCTGATGAATCCATGAATATCACCGGCCAGTCGCTGATGGTCGATGGCGGCATGGTCAAGATCTGAGGTTCCTCAATGGACGGCCTTACTCTAGGAAAGCCCAAGGAGAGCTAGAGGAGGGTTCAAGGAGAGCTCAAGCGTCCTCTTGCCCGTTGCGCTGCCAAGCCTGCCGACTTGGACCTACACGGACAGGCGGCTCGCCATCCGGGGGCTGATCGACCTGGCAGACCGGGTATCAGTGATCAACGCCATATCACGACAGGTGGCGGGTGGTAGTGCCGTCACTTTCGGTTCCGATCAAGGAACCCGCTTCGACGTGCATCTGCCGTTAGACCGCTAGACAGGATTACCGGGGAAACTCGGCAGCTCCGGATCAACCGGTGACCAGAGATGGGCCGAATCGCTCCAGAAGCTGGCACCCGCAACCACCCAGGATGGGTCATCAAGACTACCAGCCTTGATAAACCGAGTGCCTGAATCTTCTTCCGTGTAACTGATAATGGGAGAGCCACATTGGGGACAGAAGCCTCGTGTCACATGACTCCCCTCGGAACCCACGACCGTATAGGTGGTGACATCCCCCGTCAGCGTCAGCGCTTCTGTCGGTAGAAAAATTATCGTTGCCTTACCACTACCGGTTGCCTTCTGGCAGTCCCTGCAATGACAGTGTCCCGCAGACATCACCTGCCCGTGATCAAACTCGTAGCGGATCTGACCACAGAGACAGCCACCTTGTGCGAGTCGTTCGTTCACCCTCCGAACCCTGTGTACAAGGTATTGTCTCTTTTCATTGCAGCCGCTCTTTCAACCATGACATCTTTCCAGTCGGCATGCGTGATAATCCAGAAATCGTTAGCGGCAATACCGTTAACAATCATATCAGCGACTTCAACCGGGTCCTTACCCTGGTTAGCGAGCAGAGCGCCCGCATTGTCTTCAAAACTTTGTTCCACGTCACTGGTCTGGTGATCAGCCGCTGATGCTTCGCTGCGATTCCTTTTGCTGAAGACAATCTGGGTATTGATCGCGCCTGGGCAAAGTACTGAAGCGGACACCGGTGACTGCTCATCTTCGAGTTCCAGCCTCAGTGTTTCGGTTATCCCGACAACGCCGAATTTTGCGGCGCTGTATGGTGCAATACCTTTAGGCCCCTGGAGTCCTGCCGTCGACGCCGTGTTAACGATATGACCTTCCCCAGCGGCCTTGATCAAAGGCAGGAATGCTTTGATACCATAGATGACACTCCAGAGATCAACCCCAAGCACCCACTCCCAGTCCGAAATGCTGAGTTCCTCGATCGGCCCGGAAACCACGACGCCCGCATTATTGTGCACGACGTTGACCCCACCAAAAGCCGATAGCGTGGCTTCCGCTAACGACTGAATTGCACCCCAGTCCGAAACATCGGTTGGTACGCCGACGACTTCGTGGCCTGCAGCACTCAGCTGAGTGACAGCGGTTTCCAGTGCGGGTTCCTCAATATCAGCCAGCACCACCTTCATACCTTCTTCCGCAAACCGTGTGGCAGTAGCCAGCCCGATACCACTTGCTGCACCAGTGACGACAGCAACCTTACCCTTAAAATCCTTCATGTTTTTTTCCTCTCTTTGATAACCGAACAGTATACTGCTGTTAACCGTGGATAGGAGAAGAAGGTGACAGCCTGGAATTTTGCAAAAGGTCTTCAGGAAACCGGCAGCGGCATCTACAGTTATCTCCAGCCAGACGGCAGCTGGGGCTGGTCAAACGCAGGACTGATCGTTGACGGTGACGCCTCCTTGCTGGTCGACACCCTGTTCGACGCCCCCCTGACGAGGGATATGCTGAAAGTCATGCAGGATGCCACGGGGATCAGTCCCGAGCAGATCGGCACAGTCGTTAATACCCACGCCAATGGAGACCACACACACGGCAATGGCCTGTGCACGCATGCTGAGATCATCGCATCTGAAGCAGGTGCCCGGGAGATGGAAGCTTTCGGCCCAGAACGGCTCAAGCAAATGATGGAGATGGCACCTGAACTCGGCGAAACTGGTCGGTATTTTATTGATATTTTCGGGCCTTTCGATTTCAGCGATGTCGCTGAGAGATTACCGACACGAACATTTTCCGGGGAACTGGTCATCAACGTCGGCAGCAAAAAAGTGGAGCTTAAAGAGGTAGGACCTGCACATACCCAGGGTGATGTCCTGGTTTTCGTCGAGGAAGACAGCACCGTCTTCACCGGCGATATTCTCTTTATCGACGGCACACCGATCATGTGGGCCGGGCCGGTAGCGAACTGGATCAGGGCCTGTGACCTGATCATCGATCGCCGACCTGACGTGATCGTTCCCGGTCATGGCCCGATTACTGACGTGGCGGGCGTCTCACGGGTAAAAGAGTATCTCGCTTACATCGATGCAGAGGCCCGCAAACGCTATGACGCTGGCATGAGCGTAAGAGACGCAGCACTCGATATATCGATTTCTGATTTTGAATCCTGGAACGATGCCGAGCGAATTGCTGTCAATGTCGATACACTGTTTCGCGAATATTCAGGTGATACCAGCGCACCCAACACGATGGAGATATTTGAACTCATGGCCGAAATCAAGCGAGTTAAGGGTTAGGAAGGTGTCAGACCAATGACCATGCTGCCCATTTTGAAAATCGAAGACAGTGCGCTGCCCGACCTTATCCTGGTCGTGGGAGACCCCAATCGTCTTAATGCGGTTGCCGAGCAACTCACGGATGTCAAGGAACTCGGCAGGAACCGCGAGTATCACTCAATAACCGGTTGTTACAACGATAACCCTATCGCGGTCGTGTCACACGGCGTGGGATCAGCCGGCGCCGGCGCGTGTTTTGAAGAACTCTGTCGCGGCGGTGCAAAAAGGATCATCCGAGCAGGTTCAGCGGGAGGCATGCAGCAAGACGTCGCGGCCGGCGACCTCGTAATCGCCCGAGCTGCCGTTCGAGAAGATGGACTCTCTGCCAAGCTGGTACCGACAAGTTATCCCGCCCTGGCCACACCAGACCTGGTCATCAAACTTCGAACAGCAGCCTCAACGGTAGCTATCAACTGCCATGAAGGTCTCGTATTGACCTCCGACATGTTCTATCCCCATGACACGCTTGGCAGTGATCTGCCGCTCTGGCAACGAGCAGGTGTCACGGCCGTAGAAATGGAAGTGGCAACGTTATTCGTCGTCTGCAGCCTGCATAACGTCGAGACCGCGGCGGTACTTGCTGTCGACGGCAATCCACTGGCACAGGACGGCGGCTCTATGGATAGCTACAACCCAAACCAGGAAGCCGTCTCACAGGCCGTCATCGCCAGCATCAGTGTCGCACTGGAGGCCCTGACCCGTTAATCCCTGACCAGCGCCAGTTGCCGGCTCTGCGCAACGAGCGCTCCTGTCGAATCCCAGAAACAACCTGTTTCAATCATTCGCCCCTCTGTCAGGTCATCCGTTCTGAGGCTGGCTTTAATCCAGCCAGGCGCGGGACGACACCTGACATGAACGGTGAGTTCAACCGAGGGTACCCAACCTACCGCACCCAGTGCACCAAGCGGTGACGGCGGGAAACAATCAACAAACAGCAAAAGCGAGCTGACGTCCGGCTGTCGGCCGTCCTTATGGCGAATCCAGCCGGCGATTTCTGCGACACCCGACTCCCCGGGTGTCGCCAGATCAGGTTGAATCCTGACATCGAGCTTGTTGACAAGCGCAATGTCAATCCCCTGCAGATCCCCCGTCCGGGGGATACAAGCCTCTGGCTCCAACATATCTCGCTCAGGAACAGTGATGTCAGTGTCAGGACCCATGGGCTCAGCCAGGTCAGCATAGGCCGCCATGACCACAAGACGGACTTTACCCTGTTGCGATAAGTTCGCCCGAACCGTCGTCAGTGTTCGACCAGCACGGACAATCTCTACATCGATGACACACGGTTCCCCGGCAACGCCGGGGCGCAGAAAATGCGTGGTCAGAGACACAGCGTCCGGGTGGGTGACCACATCACGAATGGCCCGATCGACCAGGGAAATCAGGTAACCACCATTAGGATTGTCGCCAATATTCCAGCCTGCATCGACCCGACTCAGAAAGCGCAGGTTCGACTCTTTCTCTACTCGGGTGTCCTGATCAAACTCATACATCTTTTCTGTGGCTCACTGCAGTTATCGTCGTCGTCATGATGCCTGGGCCTTCTCAAGGCCTCCCGTACTGATGCGCACGCTCTCAGCGGTCTGTTCACCGGGTCGCGATCACACTAACAGTGTTATGATCCGACATCAAAATCCTCAGTGAATCGTTACGACACTCATGACTGACCTATTCAGCGTCAAGGACAAGCGAGCCCTGGTCACCGGGGCCAGCAGCGGCCTTGGCCCCCACATTGCCAGGCAACTGGACGCCTCAGGCGCCTCGGTGACCATCCACTACCATCAGAACCAGGCAGGGGCGGAATCGCTGGCTGCCACCCTGGAAAACCCGGTAGCGCTGGTGCAGGCTGATCTGAAACAACCCACGTCCGTCATCGATTTGTTTCGACAAGCAGCGCCCGTTGATATTCTGGTCAATTGCGCAGCTGCAGAATCCCAGGATATCGCTGACCTTGGCACTGTTGACAGCAAGCGCTGGCGCGAGACCCAGCAGATCAACGTTGAAGCACCACTGATGCTGATGCAGCAACTCGCCGCTCAGGACAGACCTGCATCAGTCATCAATATCTCCTCGATAGAGGCCAGTCGTCCCGCACCCGCGCATGGCCATTACTCAACCTCAAAAGCCGCTCTGGAAATGCTGACCCGATCAGCGGCACTGGAGTTTGGTCATAAGGACATCAGGGTCAATGCCATTGCACCCGGCCTGATATGGCGCGAGGGAATAGAAAACAACTGGCCCGAAGGGGTCACTGCCTGGCAGGAGTCTGCGCCCCTGGGTCGCCTGGTCATGCCTGAGCAGATCGCCAGTGCTGTGGTTTTTCTGAGCTCAGAAGCTGCTGACAGTATTACGGGTACCGTGCTGACAATCGATGCCGGGCTCACCGTGAAGTCAGGCTGGTGATGTTCGTCCTATGATCAGCAGGTCAGCCGTCATCGGTGCCGGCGTCATGGGTAAGGGAATCGCGCAACATCTGGCCACTGCCGGTTGCGACGTTGTCTTGATTGATACTGACACTACCCAGCTGGATCGCGCCCGGGACACGATCACAGACTCCTCAATCATCTACAGTAATGACCTCACCGACTGCCGTACGACTGATTTCGTTATCGAGGCTGTCAGCGAGGACCTCACCCTGAAACGCCACCTGTTCCGCACACTGAGCCAGCTGCTATCCCGCGATACCATCATCGCCAGCAATACGAGTTCCCTGCTGATTCGCGATCTGGCTGATGCGGTGAGCAACCACGAGCGCTTCCTCGGCGTTCATTACAACAATCCGGCGAACTTCAACCCTATTGTCGAAATCATCCCGACCGCTGCAACTGAAGTCACGCTCACCGAACGCCTGGAACGCTGGTATCGGGCCAGTGGCAAGCAAACAGTCATCTGCCAGGATACCAGCGGCTTTGTCCTGAATCGCCAATCACTGCCCTACATCAATGAAGCCGCACGCTGCCTGGATGTCGCTGCACCCGAGTGCATCGACGCCATTGCCCGAAGTGAATTCGGGGTCGAGCTCGGCCCTTTTGCGGTCATGAACCTGGTGGGCCTGAAGGTCATGGCAACCGCCAGCAAAAACCTGGAGATTCTCGGCGACGGCTATCTGGCTGCCGACGCGCTGCAGCAGAAAGCTACCAGCAACGAGGCGACCTGGCAGCTCGACCAGGCAGCACCGCTGCCAAGCAATCTTGTGACCGCCACGGTCAGGGACCGCCTGCTCGGTGCGATGCTGTTTCCCGGACAGGATATTTTGCGGCAGGGGCTATGCAGCAGGGATGATCTGCACCTTATCTGCAGACAGGCCCTGGGTTACCAGCGTTCTTCACCTGAGCTGTTGGAGCAATTGCCAGGTGACGAGATTGATCGTTTGATTGCTAGCTACCGGTCAGGCGGAACTGGCTGATCTGTATGTCATCTTCACCCAGATCCGTGTAATTATCATCGACCCGTCCCTTAATATATTCCTGCCAGGTGAAACGTCGATACCTGGGCGCCTCTGTCGACAGTGTCGATAGCGGTTCCAGGACAGCGTCTTTGTCCGGACTGAAAAAATAGGGTGTACTGAAACGGCCTGAAGCACCGATCGAGGACATGGGCACAACCCTGTGGACCGCTGCTCTATAGGTGTCATTCGTCCATACCTGCAGCGCATCGCCCAGATTGACGACAATGCTGCCAGCCACCGGCGGCACATCAATCCAACCCTCATCCCTGGACAAGGTCTGCAAGCCACCCGTCATGTCCTGGATTAACAAGGTCAGAATCCCGGGGTCGGTGTGGTGGTGCAAAGCCATGTCACCAAGCGCCGCAACCGTCTCCTGCAGCCCGGCTTCCAGCGGATCTTCCAGGGGATAGTAGTTCAGACGCACATTGCTCGTCCGAGGATCGCCTTTCGGCAGGTGAGCAGCATCTTCAGAGCCCAGTGCACGATAAACAAGATCAAGCGTAGTGCCAGCAACATCACTGGCCACCCTGAAAAAATTTTCCAGAACACGTCGAAACTCATCTTCGCCAGCTGGCCACTGGTTCCTGTCACTACCATCGGCACGAGGCTGCATGTAATCAAAGACTTCTTTCTGGTCCCTTAACCGCTTGGTCAGCTCACGATCGTAGTAACCCAGCGGCTGCTCCGCCGTTCTCAGGATGCTGCGCTTAAACTCAGGCGGGTGCGCAAAGAAGTCCCGGGCCGCTTCCCACATAGCCTCTATGGCCGAATCGATACCATGATTAGTGAGAATAAAAAATCCATGATCACGGCAGGCAGCATCAAGGGATGCCAGCGCACCGGGATCGTCACGGGCGGTATTCAGGTCAATGGCAGGAACGTGCATAGCTGATTCAGTCGGGTGTTTGTGACATCATCCGCTATTCCAGTGGCCCGGAGCAACCCTTGGAATACTTCCTGAATCTACCGACAGTTCGATTTGATGACCCCGAAGCCTGGGCGATCAGCGTCGAGAAGCAGGGCTGGCATGGTATATGCGCCAGCGACCATTTCTGGGTTACTCATGCCTATCCTCACGTATTCGTGACCGCCGCAAGGATGACCGCCGCTACTTCCCGCGTGCTCCTGACCACATCTTTCTGCAACAACCTTTTTCGCAGCCCCGTCGAATTTGCCCAGGCAGCCCTGGCCTTGCAGCAGGCATCAGATGGCCGATTTGAAGCTGGGCTGGGCGCGGGCTGGCTGGAAAGCGAGATGATCGCCGCGGGCATGAACTATCCTGCTCCTGCCGAAAGAATCAGCCGTTACGTGGAAGCTCTGCAAATCGTTCGTTTACTGCTGACTGATGGCCAGTGCCAGTTTGATGGCGAACACTACCAGATCGATATTTCCGGCAATAACCGGTTGGGTCCAGAAGTGCCAGTACCGCCACCCCTTATAGGATCTGTCGGTGGGCCACGGGGTATACGGGAAGTCAGTCCGCTGGTTGACCGGGTAGAGATCAAAGCAAGCTCGCGAGGCACGCGGGGTGGCTCACTCGATATTCCTCTGCTGGCGACAGTGACCCAGGATGAGATTCACCAGAGTGTGGAGCGTGTCAAAGCTGTCGCACCCGACACGCCCGTCAGTATTTTCCTGATGATCAGCGCTGGGGAATCTAAAGTGATCAACGATACCAGGGCGATGTTCGGTGACGGTTTCCTGGGACGGTTTCATGGACATCCGGAGACTGTCAGTGACGCGCTCGAGTCACTCGCCACTATTGGTATCGATCGGGTGCAACTCACAGAAATGATTCCGGGTTCCCAGGATGCACTGGCACCCGTGTTGCTGGCATGACAATCGTTGTTTCCCTGTTTACCACTCACTTTCACCATTAACCGGCTAACCAGTCCAATCGAACCGTGCAGGGCTGCACAACCGGCACGCCGAAGCTGCAGGACAGGCCCTGCTGGAAGCGAGGAGCTCGGGAAAACCCTGCGCACGCTAGATGACATGTTACTACCAAACGAACGTTCAGCGAGTAATGGCCCCGGATGATCCGATTCAATCTCGAGCCCGTAAGATCCTGAACTAAAACACACGTTTGAATCCGTCAGAGTACTCCGCTATGATGATTTCAAACAATCGTTTGATTAATATGAAACCTCTTCCCCTGGAAAACGCTGCCTCGACCCGGGACCGCATCCTGGATGCCGCTGAGGAACTCTTCGTGGAGATGGGCTATGCGGCGACATCGCTGAGGGCAATTGCCCAGTTGGCGGATGTTAACCTGGCCGCAACCAACTACCATTTCGGCAGCAAAGAAGGTCTTCTCGCGGCCATTGTGCATCGCCACATCCATCCTGTTAACACCGAGAGGCTATTGCGATTAAAGGCTCTTGAAGACAGTGGGCGCTTACTTACACTGCGAGAGATACTCAATGCATTCTTTTATCCCCTGGCCGACACGCTTCCCGATTCGCAACTTCCAGCGGTGATGGGTCGCATCCTCAGTGAGCCTGAATCCCTCACCCGGCCTATCATGACCGAGCAATTCGCAGAGGTCGTTGAACGGTTCCAAGCGGCGGCGGCAACGGTGTTGCCTGGTCTGACCGAGGATGAACTGAGCTGGCGCTTTCACCTGCTGATCGGCTCAATGATCCACCTGCTCAAGTTCCCCACGCCTATTGGCAGTAACGAGCAGGAAATGCCCTTTCGTCACTCTATTGAACATCTGATCACATTTGTCATGGCCGGTCTGAGCCATGGGCAGGGGGCCCAAGATGGTTAAGCAATATTTCCTGCCAGCATTCGTCGTCATCATTGGGGTCGCCGTTGCTGCCGCCATCATTGCAACGGGTCCCCAACTGGATCCTCAGCCCCCGGCGGTCAACGCACCTATGGTCAGGACATCAGCTGCTGTCCATGAAACGGTCCAGCTGACTGCCATTACGCACGGTACAGTTTTGCCAAGGACAGAGAGCGAACTGGTCCCCGAAGTCTCCGGGCGTGTCATCGGTATTTCACCAGCCATGGTCTCCGGGGGGTTTTTTCGTCAAGGAGATCTGTTGCTGGAAATAGACCCTCTCGACTACGAGGTCGGACTCGAACAGGCAAAGGCGGCATTGGCGTCTTCCCGCAGCGAACTGACTAATGCCACCAAGGCTCATGAACGACAGCTCGACCTGGCAGAACGCCAATCAACCAGTCAGTCGCAAAAGGATGATGCGCTGAATCGACTCCACTTCGCTCAGGCAAGCTTACGGGAAGCCCGAGCGAGACTTTCACGGGCCAGGCGTGACCTGGAGCGCACCCGGATCACCGCGCCCTACGATGGCAGGGTTCGCAGCGAGCGCGTCGATATCGGCCAGTTCGTTAATCGAGGTGCCCCGGTGGCAAGCCTGTACGCCACAGATGTTGCCGAGGTGCGACTGCCGCTGCACGACGAAGAACTGGCTTACCTTGATCTGCCGCTGGCAGGCACCCCGTTCGAGGACCGACAGGCACGAGCTATTCTGCGGGCGCAGTTCGCGGGCGAGCAGCATACCTGGGAAGGACAAATCGTCCGTACAGAAGGCGAACTCGACCCACAAACCAGGATGATCAACGTTATCGCCCAGGTCGACGCCCCCTACCAGCAGAAAGGCAACAGGCCACCCCTTGCGGTCGGTTTGTTTGTCGAAGCAGAGATTGTTGGCCACCAGGTCGATAACATTTTCGTCCTGCCTCGTTCAGCACTACAGCAGAACGAGCAAATTTATGTCGTTGGCGATGACAATCGTCTGCAGTTCCGCGACATTACTATTCTCAGAAGCGTTGCTGAAGAAATCTATATCAGCGACGGCATCAGACCGGGCGAACTGATATGCCTGTCACCGGTGAACAATGCGATCCCCGGCATGCTGGTACAGCCCGTCACTGAAACCACCAGAGTGGCAGCATTGTGAAGCCGATTATCGCCTGGTTTGGTAATAACCATGTCGCGGCCAATCTGCTGATGGGCCTCATTGTGCTGGCAGGTCTCGTCACCCTGCCCATCATGCCGAAGAAAACCTTCCCCGATATCGACGTGCCCTATATAAGCATCGCCGTTCCCTATCTAGGCGCCGCACCCGAGGAAGTCGAAGAGGGAGTCTGTGTAAGGATCGAGGAAGAATTGGAAGGCGTGGTGGGCGTCAAGTCCATCCGTTCTAATGCCAGTGAGGGCGTTTGCAGCGTATCAGTGGAGCTGTTCGAGGACAGCGACAAGTCCAAAGCCCTTGATGAGGTCAAGAATCGTATCGATTCGATTGACACCTTTCCCGAGGAAATTGAGCAACCGATTACCACGCTGATTGAGAACATCAACAACGTGCTCTCACTGACTATCACGGGACCCGATGATGAGCGGACCCTGAAAGAACTGGCGCAGCAGATTCGTGACGATATTGTCCAGCTCCCCGGTATCACCCAGGTGGAAGTGGCCAATGTCCGGCCCTACGAAATCTCTATTGAGGTGTCAGAGGTCTCACTCCGCCGTTTCGAGCTCACCTTTGACGAAGTGGCCAGGGCAGTAAGAACCGGGTCGTTGGACCTGCCAGGGGGCACCATAAAGACCGCTGCCAGCGAGATACTGCTGCGCACCAAAGGACAGGCCTACAATGGTTATGACTTTGAAAACCTTGTGCTGCGAACTCGCGCCGATGGCACACGGCTCTATCTGAAAGATGTAGCCACCGTTGTCGATGCCTTCGCCGATACGGATCAGATACTCAGGTTTAACGGCAAACCCGCTGCTTTGATTGAAGTTAAGCGAGTCGGCCAGGAAGATGTCCAGCAGATCAGCAGTGCCGTTCGACACTACGTCGACAACATCAGCCATGCACTGCCCCAGAATATCGAAGCCACCATCTGGAACGACGATTCCAAGCAGCTGGACGACCGTATCAATACCTTGCTGGAAAGCGGCAGACAGGGCTTTCTGATGGTCCTGATACTGCTGGCGATGTTTCTGAGACCCCGGCTGGCCTTCTGGGTTAGCGTTGGCGTACCTGTCGCTTTCCTCGGCGCGATATTTCTGACCAGCGCGTTAGGACTCTCCATCAATGTCATCTCCCTGTTTGGTTTTATCCTGGTGCTTGGCATCCTGGTGGACGACGCGATTGTGGTTGGTGAAAGCGTCCACACAACGCACCAGGAGGGTTTTGCAACGTTAAAGGGAGCGATTGAGGGCACTCAACGCGTGACAACACCTGTCATCTTCGGTGTCATGACGACCATGGCTGCCTTCAGCCCTCTCCTCCTGGGCGTGGGCTTTATGGGCCAGGTCATGGCCGTGATTGCAACGACTGTCATGTGCTGCCTGGTTTTTTCATTAATCGAGTCTCAGATGATCCTGCCCTCTCACCTGGGGCATACCGAGGTCAAATCGGAGGCGGGTGAGGTAGGCATGATGCTTGTGCCAATCATGGCAGTCATCCTGCTCGGCTTTGCCTGGGACGTTCGCTCCTATGTCGCGCTCGCAATCGGCACGGCCAGCATTTTCTTCGGGCTACACCTGGCGGGCCTGTTTGCACCGGTCGCCAGCCGCATCATGGCGATTCAATCAAGGTTCGCTGATGGCCTTGAAACATTAATCAACACTCGCTTCCGGCAACTCGCAGAAACCGCAATTCGAGCACGCTATCTTACAGTCGCGATTGCGATTGCTGTTTTCCTGTCGGCGATGGCCATCCTGGCGAGTGGTCGACTGCCTTTCTCCTTTTTCCCGCCGCTGGCATCTGACCAGGTCGTCGCCAAACTTACGATGCCCCTGGGTACACCCGCACGAGTCACCAATCAGGCCATTAAACAGCTGGAGGCGTCAGCTGCGGAGGTGAAGGAAAAGCTCAACACCGAATTCCCGCGGCAACTACCCGCGACTCATATCCTGGCTGCTGTAGGGGCCCAGGTTACCGCTGGTAACGGTCCACCCCAACCGGGTGCCACGGGTGGCGGGACAGCCAATGGTCATCTGGGTGAGGTCATACTGCAACTGACACCCAGCGAGACCCGAGACATCACCACGCGGCAGGTCGCCGACATCTGGCGCGAAACAAACGGCTCGATTCCGGATGCGGTCGAGCTCAAATTCAATTCATCACTCTTTACCGTCGGGAATGACATAGACATTCAACTCGAAGGCGAGAACGTCGAGGAACTACGTATCGTCGCTGCGAAATTAAGGACGAAGCTTGATGAGTACCTAGGTGTGGTCGATATCACTGATTCATTTCGATCGGGGAAACAAGAGCTGAAGTTAGAGATTACACCCTCCGGAGAAGCGCTGGGTCTCACACTGGGGAATCTCGCCAAGCAGGTGAGACAGGCTTTCTATGGCGAGGAAGCTCAACGTATACAGCGCGGTAGAGACGACGTGCGCGTCATGGTGCGTTACACGGAAGCCGAACGCAGTTCGCTTGCCTCACTTAACACCATGCGCATCAGGACCCCCGATGGTTCCGAGGTACCCTTTGCCACGGTCGGTAGAGCCAACCTGAGCCAGGGTTTTTCGACCATCAAACGAGCCGATGGGAGACGGGTTGTGAATGTCGTCGCCGATGTCGACCGCACCCAGATCACCGCCAACGAGGTCATTGCAGCGTTGAGAAACGGGCCCATACAGGAGCTTATTGCGCCCTACCCCAGGGTCACTTACCGGCTTGAAGGGATGCAGGCCGAGCAGCAGGAATCGGTGGCTTCGCTGGTCCCCTACCTGTTTATCGCCCTGTTTGTGATATTTGCTCTGCTGGCTATTCCACTGAAATCCTATATTCAGCCGTTGACCATCATGAGTGTCATACCGTTTGCCCTGTGTGGTGCGATATTCGGTCACCTCATCATGAAAAATCTCGGCTATATAACCGGAATCGCCATGATGTCTGTACTGGGATTCACCGCCGCCTCGGGCGTGGTCGTCAATTCATCACTGGTTCTCGTCCATGGAATCAACCAACGTCGAGAACAGGGTCTGGCGCTTATCAACTCTCTCGTGGAGGCCTCTGTATCACGATGCCGTCCTATTTTGCTGACATCACTGACGACCTTTGTCGGTCTGTCGCCACTGATGTTCGACAATAGTGTACAGGCACAGTTCATGGTACCCATGGCGGTTTCACTGGCCTTTGGCGTCATGTTCGCGACTGTGGTTACCCTGCTGGTTGTGCCTTCCGGTTACTTGATCCTTGAAGACTTCTTGAACCTAACCAAGCGCGAGAGCGCGCCACCAATGCTCGACCAACCTGCAGGAGGACAATCATGAAAACCCGTTACGTAACTGAAATGGGCATGGGCACGGACGTTCATGGTCGCGACTACACGCTTGCAGCAGAGCGGGCCGTTTTTGATGCTATCCACCATTCCAGCCTGCATTTCTTCACACCCCTGAACAAGACCGCGCATGACATGTTCATTGATCTGATGATCGGCGTACCCGAACCCGACCAGGTGGATGCAGATCGAGTCGCCAAGGCCCTGCCCTACGGCACGGTCAACGTTACGGTAAGCAAGGGCGGACTCGAAATTCCTGCCGACGATGGAAAGGACGCGATTGTGATTGCCAACGCGGTGATCGTCGGACAACTGGCAGATTACAGTCTAGAGTAATTCGAAAATATCCAGGTCGAGGCTGGCCGCGTACTGCCGGTTAACCATCTGCTGCATCCAGGCGAACGCCTTCTCATTACTGCTGTCGAGCGTGCCCGCAACCACGGCGGCATAGACCCAGTTGTAGAGAATGGCCCGGCGGTAGGACTCCCAGGCATCGGCGACATCACCCTTGGACACACCTTCTCGCTCCAGACCCCTGGTATAACGCTCCACCAGCTCACGCTCATGACGACGGCGTACCTCCGTTTGCGTACTCTGGGCCAGAAAAAGAGCCAGATCAACAAAGCCACTACCGAGCAACGGTCCCTGGAAGTCGATGACAACCACATCGTCGTGCTCACTCGCGGTCCCGTATAGCAGGTTCTCCATCCGGAAGTCACCATGCAGAAGCGTCCGAGGCTGACGATTCTGCTCAGCCTGAAGCTCTGGCAGAGCAGCTCTAAACGCTGCCTTATAGGGGTTCACCTGGGGTGCTATGCCGAAACTACCTGCCATGACGTCCCAACCCACCTGGCAGAAGTTGTACATGTTATCCGCATGAAAGCTATCGGCTAGGCCCGGCACCCAGTCAAGATCATCGACTCTGCCCCAGAAAGCGCCATGCAGGCTAGCCAGCTGGTCCACAGCGATTTCCGTCTGGTGCAGATCCGCACCCACTTCCTGGCTGCCCACAGCATACTCACCCAGGTCCTCCATAAGGATCAGCAGGTCATCACCATCAACATCAACAAAGAAGATCTCTGGTGTGCAGAGATCAGTTTGCCCATCCAGCTCTGCGTAATAGCGTGCCTCTCTTTCATAGAGATTGAAGCTGACAGCAACGTCACGGTTCGTGGGATTCTGGGCGCTGTACTTGGCAATAACGCTCATCGGCTCAGACCCATCACTGTACGTCAGCGTCAATCGGGCCATATCGGCCATCATGCCGGTGCCTTCACCAACAGCATCCACCGACACCGAACTGACCGGTCGCCGCAGCAAGCTACCCAGAAATTCCGCAGTAAAACCCTGTGGCAGCAGTGGTAATTTCATGATTCCAGTACCAGGTGAACGCGCCGGTTCTGCCGTCCTTTGTTTTCAATCTTGCTGATTCTCACACGGCCAATTTCTCGGGTGTTGCCAACATGCGTGCCACCACAAGGCTGGAAATCCACATCCTTGACACGAACCATACGAATATCACCGACACCCCTTGGTGGCTGCACAGACATGGTTCGCACCAGCCCCGGGTTGTCATCCAGCTCTGCTTCAGTAATAGCCTCCAGGCCGATGTCATATCCGGCCCGTATCAGGGCATTCATCTGTTCAGTCAGCACTTCCTTATCTAACTGATGATCGCCCAGATTGAAGTCCAGACGGCTTTTTTCAGCACCCACTTTGCCCCCGGTCACCGGAACCGGAATCAGGGAGCCCAGCAGGTGCATACTGGTGTGCATGCGCATCAGTCGATACCGACGATCCCAGTCAATCGCAAGGGTGACCTTTTCACCTATAACCCAGCCATGATCATCACTGTCCAGCTGGTGGCGAATTGATCCCGGCCGGTCACCCTTAAGGGTATCGAGCACTGCCATGGATTTGCCACTGGCATCGGTAATCGAGCCGGTGTCACCAGGCTGGCCTCCTCCTTCCGCATAAAAGATTGTCTGATCCAGTTCGACAAATTCGCCATCCAACGCCGTCACGACCGCATCCAGTTGCTGCAAATAGCTGTCGCGTTGAAACACTGCGTCCGTCACAAATTTTTCCTTATAGAAATTCCAGAATTGGTTATCCTACTCCAACGAACTTGGAACGGGGAACCTATGAGATTATCACCACTCGACCGCACCGACCTCAACGATGATCAACAGGCCGTGCTAGACGCAATCGAACAGGGGCCCAGGGGAGCCGCTAATCCCGGTATAGGGATGATCGGTCCGTTCGGTTGCTGGGTCAGGGCACCTAAGGTCGGCCACGCCGTGCAGGCCCTCGGCGAAGCTATCCGATTCAACGGCTCACTGCCAGAAAATATCAAGGAGATTGCCATCTGCACTGTCGGGGCGCATTACCGCTCGAAATTTGAATTTGCGGCGCATCGCCGACTGGCGAAGCTCGCCGGCGTCAGTGAAAACGTCCTGGATCAGATGGTCGCCGGCGAAGATCCTGACCTGGCGGGGGACGAACTTCTCGCCTTTACCATTGCGTCCCAGCTGGTAAACCAACACCAGCTTATGGACGAGACCTACTCGCTGGGTGTCTCAGCATTTGGGGAAGTCGGGATGATCGAGCTCACTGCCACCATTGGTTACTACTGTCTTATTTCCCTGACCCTGAACACATTCAGGATTCCCCTCGCAGACGGCATGCATGATCCATTCCCGGGGGATTCAACATGATTTATCTGAGTTCAGCGATTCTGCTATTCGTCGCCTGGATCGCATTACTGGCTTTTCTTTATCGCGCACCTGACCTAAGTCGGTTTGATCACCCCGAGCCAGAACTGGTCATTCCGGACGACCAGGTCAGTCCTCAACACGAGGAAGTGCTCGCCAGGCTGGCAGCCTACCTTGACCCGCCCCGCACCATGGACGCAAAGGAAGGCCGGCGCAGATTCGCTGAAGTCTTTTCCCGGGAAGTTGATATCAGGGTGACCGATGTTGATATCGACGGCATGCACGCAGAATGGGTCTGCGACGACGATGCCGACCCGGATAAGCGGCTGCTCTATATCCACGGCGGAGCCTTTACAGTCGGCTCACCAAGAACTCACCGGCACATCACCGCCGAAATTTCCAGGAGGACAGGCCTGTCAGTCCTTGCCATTGACTACCGCATGCAACCGGAATTCAAGATCGTTCACTGCCATGATGACGCCCGCAAAGCCTATGCCTGGATACTCGAGAACGGTCCTGATGGACCTGCCCCATCGGAGGTGACATTCGTCGCCGGTGATTCCGCCGGCGGCAACCTGACCCTGGCAGTAATAGCCTGGGCAAGGGACCAGGGGTGGCGCGAGATCAATGGCGCAATCGCGCTTGCCCCACTGACCGATTACACGCTGAGCGGACCAAGCTGGAGATTCAACCGTGACTCCGACCCGTTCCTGGGCCCCAGTATTGGCCGGGTTCTGGCTATCCCGGCGTTCGTCAGGAATATCATGAGTCGGATTCCCCAGGGCAAACCCGCCAATCATCCTCACCTGTCGCCGGTATTCGGACCGCTGCATGACCTGCCACCAACACTGATCCAGGTCAGTCGCGACGAAATGCTCTACAGCGATGCATTACGCTACACCAATAAAGCGCTGTCTGAAGGCAGCAAGGTGACCTTGCAGGCGTGGCCAGTCATGGTACATGTATTCCAGGGCTTTGACTTGCCCGAAGCTGAACAGGCTTTCGACCTGATAGCCAGCTTCGTCAGGGAGAACTCTTAGATCACTGCCGGTGATGAGGGCCAACTCACTGGACACCTGCCAAACCAAACGCCCAGCTATGGTAGAGTGCCCCTCGTTCCGAATTTACCGACACTAAATTAGCAACCTGGGGAGCTAAACATGGCCGACACATTTGAATTTATCAGGTACGAGGGCGTCACCAACGGAGTCGCCCGGCTGGCACTGGCGCGACCAGACAAGCGTAACGCCCAGAATAAAGCCATGCTCTATGAACTGAACGACGCCCTCGATCTCGCCTGCCACGACGATGACTGCAAGGTCAT